>DGPZ01000011.1 GCA_002390675.1 Deltaproteobacteria bacterium UBA4427 | reverse complement strand
CGAGCGCGCCTAGCACGGTGTTCCTTACGAGAGGAGTCAGACGGAAACCGACCCCGAAAGCGGAACAGGACAGGTGCGCCTAATTACTGTCACAATGAACCACACATCGAAGGGCGCGTGTCAGGACTTATGACCGTAAATAGTTGCATGCCTGCGCCCTGTGACCATTCGAACATGCCATTCCCCGAGTTGCACCCGGCTCCAATGGCTGGCTCCGTTGTCTGGGTATGTCCATCATATACGTTGGGATAACCGTAAACCTCCGGGGGAAAGGAACTCGCTAACTGCGAGCAGAGTCCGCCAATGAAACAGTTGTAAGCCGGTGTGCAGGTACTCGCCTCGCGTCCCATGTGCCGCTGGCTTGGGTAAACGCCGCACTGCCCGCTGCTCCGGCGGCTACGGCCCCGGCCGGCCGCGTTGTCGGTCGTAATATCCACCGAGGCTGCGCCTTGGACAGAGCCGTTCGTGAAGGCCGTATCGGTCGCATTCGTCTCCGCCGCCAGATCGTTCGTGAACGTATCGACCGCTGTCTTGAGTGCAGTGAAGTTGAGTTGACCTCGTCGGCATCAGCGATTCCGCTGTTGGCGAACGAGTTCGGAACGGTCACGTCGAGCGCATCGGCGAGTGTCGAGAAGTTGGCGCTGGGCTCCGGCTGCTCACGCACCCAGAGCTAAGAAATACAGCACGGATACAGGCTGCAATGGAGTTCATCCAGCAAGGTCTTGGCCAGGAAATAGATCGAATCGAAGGCCGTTTGCACGGACCCGCGAGAAGTCGGTCGGTGCCCAATCCGCATATGCCGATTCGGTGATGAGCGACCGACGCCACCTAAGTGGGGAAAGGGTTCTAGACGGCTGAGCTTCGGAGCTTGCTCTGTTCTCCTTTGTGTCATGTGAGCCCAGGACGTAGACCCTGAGTGTCGGATTACTGAAGCGTGCCACTTGTGGCACAATCGAGAATCTTTACGCT
The DNA here is from genome assembly GCA_002390675.1 of Deltaproteobacteria bacterium UBA4427. Taxonomy (GTDB): domain Bacteria; phylum Myxococcota_A; class UBA9160; order UBA9160; family UBA4427; genus UBA4427. The sequence continues at coordinate 22,570 of DGPZ01000011.1, read as the reverse complement.
CAATCTCAATTTATTATTCATATCGGAAGTCGATTTTCATCATTCATTTCATAGTTGAGGTGTATGAGTAATCCCGAGTTTTTGAATCGGCGATAAGCCATTCATCGTTTTATATTTCTTGGGAAGGAAATCTTCTTGCACCGCTTGCTCTTGCTCTCTCTTCTGGTTTCTTTCAGTTTCTTCATGACCGCTCTGAGTTCTGTCGCCAGTGCGACGCCAATCGCAATTACAGACCCCGGCTTCGAGAACAACGGGCAGGGATGGTCAAAGGTTGGGACGTCTGGTTTTCTCACAGGCTCGATGTCAGAGGGTGTCTGGAGCGGTTACACCAATGGTCCAAATGGCATTCTGCACCAACTACTCTCGAGCACGATATCCAGTGGGAATGCCTACACGCTTACTGTGGACTTAGGGCAATATCACACTTTTACCGGCGGAGAAGGTTCGTTCTACATTTACAGCCCTGGCAGCGGCTTAGCGACACCGCTCACTAATGCGAACGGGACAGCTGCAATGATGGACGTGGCAGCCCCTGAAGGTCCGTGTTGCGGCCCAGGCGGCTCTTCCGGCAACTACTCCCCCAACCTGTCGGTGACCTATACGGCGCTGGCCAGCGGCGACCCATTTGAGGGATATAACCTCGGCATCGCGCTGGTGGGCAGCGCTGGCCTTCAGGTGTTGTGGGACAATGTGCGTATGGAAGTGACGCCCATTCCCGAGCCCTCGACATCGCTCCTGCTCGGTCTCGGTCTCGTCGGTCTGGCGAGCCGTCGGAGTCGCGAGTAGAACCTGAAGGACCAGAAGTTCTGAAAAAGAATGATTTGGACAAGCTAGAGAAACCGGAACCTGATTGTCGCATTTCGGGCTTCGCCTGCTCGTGATACGACGTGCCGGCCGGCAGCCCCAGAAACCAAACGGACTAGCGGGTGCCGGCCTTACTCTCCTTCATAACGAAAACGGACCGGAATCTCCGCCTTGATTGCCATCGGATTCCATCGGCTCGGCGGAGGGCCCACCTCAAAATCCATTCGGTTGAGAACGAGGCTTCCCTCCAAGACCAAGGGGTCCTTACTCAGCAGAATGACTTCCCCTCTAACCGAGCGCGTTAGGCCGTGCAGATCAATCTCAAAATTTGCATCGAAGTACGTGCCCCCACCTTCAGCCCTCTCAGATCGACTTAAGCCATCTACTCGCACACGCGCTTTTGGCCAACGTGCGACTTCAAAAAAATCGGCTTGTAGTAGATGCGCGTCACGACGATCGATCCCGGTGTCGACGCTCGAGAGATCCACCTCGACGGTCACCCAGCTCGATTCAAGTGACTGCGCATCGACGGAACCCTCGACGATTCGCCACGAATCAAAACGACCGTTCGCAGTCGCAATCAGATTTTCCCCAATGAATTCAATCGACCCAGGCGGGGACATCGGCTTTGCATCCTCCGCCGAAGAATCGGCGCTCCATGATCCGATCAGAAAAACGTGAATTAGACACAACGCTAGAAACTTATTTTGACTTATGAAGGACATCATCCTCTCCTCGCAATTTTTCTAATCCGAAACTTATCCCACAGACGACATCCACATTGAGACGAGGAAAAACAAGTCGCGTTTTCCGCGCCACCAATACTAGGCCTTATGACAGCTAAGCCCCGACGGCGCTAATCGGCGCCTGCCGGGCTCTGCGGCGCGGCGTGGGCCAGCGCTCCTATCGGTCGATCCATCCCTGCTCGCGGAATTTGATCTCGAGCTCGTCGGCGATCTTATCCGCCATCCGCTTACCGACCCCTTCGATCTTGTTTCGACCTGTCACCTCTTGGCCGACCTTCAGTGGCAACGTGATGATCAGACCGAGCGGGTTGGCCGTCGCGACAGTCAGAATCAGCGGAACCACGACCCCGGGTGACTTGCCCGCAGCCGAACTCGCTGTGCCTGACCCGAGCTTGCGACGTCCCCCCTGCGTCGAGACGTAGCCTTCAAGGTTAATGGCGATCTCCGCCGCTCCCGAGCCGAAGCCGAGCGCCACACGTTTGAACCCACTGCCTTCGTCGACGGAGGTGAGATACCCGACGATCTCGATGTCTCCTTGGACCGGCTGCGATCGTTCCGTGGCGCGCGCCGCCGTGAGCCCCATCTCCTCGATCCGCTTCACGAGTTGCTGCGTCATCTCTACGCCGAGCATCCGTGCTGCTTGGACTTCCTCCGCCGAAGCGGGCGCCTGAATGCCGGCGTACTTCGTCTTCGCCTCGGACCAGCCTGGCAGATCCCCCACGATCGCAGCGAAGTCGTGCACTAAGATCTGATCCGGGCGAGTGATTTTTTTACCGGTGTACTCGTCGCGCTCGGTAACCTTGACCGATGCACAGCCTCCCACAACGATCAAGAGGACAAGAAACCCCATAGCGATAGTCCCTGTGAGACCAGCGCCCTGACCATTTCGTAGAATCATCAACTCCCCAATTTTTATGAGACCAGACTCGTTAATACCGCATTAGCGAGCCACTAGCTTTATTCGTCGTAGTCCCCACATTCGCAATCACCGGGTAAGAGTTCTCGACGTCGTCGAGGCCTCACACACAGAGCCGAGCGCACTACGCTCCCGCTTGATAACTCGCGACCAGGAGATGACCATGTCCGCAGCCGAATCCAACATCGTTCACACCGAAATCATGCAGCTTCGCGCGACGCCCGCGCAAGTTAGGGAGTTCATTCTCACGCCAGAGCGGATACTCGACTACTTCCCCTCCCCTGTGGACGGCGGTGTCCTTGAGCCTGGGAATTCGATCTATTGCCGGGGCGAGATGGGCACTTCGATGCTCGAGCTCGTGGCGGAAGAATCGAGTGACGAGCTGATGGTGATTAAGGTGACGACCGCGCTCGGCCTCGAAGCCCCCTTCACTCGCGCGCGCATCGAAGCGAGCTCGACGTTTACGATGGTCGAAGATTGGGCTCTAGCCGCGACCGCCGAAGGCACGCAGCTCACCAAGACCTGGCGCGATGTCGCCTCGGAAGGGCCCGAGCCCTTCCCTCTCGCGGATGCTGTTAAGCAGGGTGCCATACACGAGAGCAGCGCCCTCATCGCCGGCTGGAACGCTGCGGCTGCTTCCTGAGCCGGCGAGCGAGGGCGGCGAGAACGGCTAAACGAAGGTTTTTGCTTGCTTGTTCCGAATGCTGCGCGTAGCCACTCCGACATGTCGCCGAAGTACTTTTCGTACCCCCGCTTTAGGGACGCCCGAGGTGGTTTATCTCGGGGGGCCGAAACGCGATCCGTGACGTTCTGCCCCGCCGCGACGGAAAACGCCAAGTAGCGATCGTCGGGCCCTGTTCACTCCACGACCCAGTCGCAGCGCTCTAATAGGCTCGACGGCTCGTCCCTCTCGCCGCCAAGGAACTCGAAGGCGAACTCATCGTTGTGATGCGTACGCACTTCGAGAAGCCGCGCCGCGCCTAGCTCTCTTCCGCCCACGCCTCTGGCGTGAAGGTTTTCATGCTAAGCGCATGAATCGCGCCACCCATCCAGTCGCCCAAGACGCCATAGACCAACTGCTGCGCCTTGACCCGATTGAGCCCTGTGAATTGTTCCGACACGATCGTCGCTCGGTAGTGTCCGCCGCCGTCCTTCGCGCCCGCATGCCCCGCATGCAAATGCGACTCATCGATTACTTCGACATGGCTCGCAACGAGCTCCTCGCGTAGCCGTACTTCCAGATCATCCTTCGTCATCGTAAACGTCATAATTTCGCGAGCGCTAGTCCTTCGGTAATCCGAGCATACGCTCGGAGATGATGTTCTTTTGGATATTAGGCGTTCCGCCGCCGATCACGACTTCCGGCCAGTTCAGCGAATACTTCGCCCATGCTCCACCGTCGACCGTCGGCTCCGAGCCCTCCATCAGCGTCGCACTCGAACCTAAAATTTCGAGCGCAAGTTCGCCGAGACCCACTTCGAGGTCCGCCCTATGAAGCTTATTGATCGAGGTTTCGGAGCCGAGCGGCTCACCCTTCAACTGCTTCGTCAAAAAGCGCATGCCATTCAAACGCATCGCTTCGATCTTCGTTTCCGCCTGCGCGATCCGCCGACGAATCCCAGGATCTTCACTCATGACCCGGCCCGCACGAATCGTGCCGCGCGCCAGATTCTTCACTTCATCGATCTTTCGAATGAGTCCATGAACTTCCGCGATCGAAGAACGCTCGGAGGCAAGCGCAGAAATCGTCACCTTCCAGCCCTCCCCTTCCTCGCCGAGTCGATTCTCGACCGGCACGCGAACGTTGTCAAAGAAGACTTCCGCGAACATCTCGCCACCGCTCATGTTCTTGATCGGCCGAACATCGATGCCTTTCGTGTCCATAGGAACTAGCAGGCAAGTGATGCCATCGTGTTTACTCTCGGAGGCTTGGTCTGTACGCACGAGCAAGATCATCATCTTCGACCACATAGCGATCGAAGTCCAAATTTTCTGACCGTTGACAACATAGTCGTCGCCGTCTCGCTCGCATTTGCATTTCAAACTCGCGAGATCGGAGCCCGAGTCCGGTTCCGAGTAGCCCGTGCACCACTGGTACTTGCCGTCCAAAATATCCGGCACGTACTTCTGCTTTTGTGCTTCCGTGCCGTACTGAATGATGGCCGGGCCTACCCAGGCGAGCCCCATAAAGCATGAGCCAAGGGACGGCGCCTTACGCTGAGCCATCTCGTCTTTCAGAATGACCTGCTCCATGATCGAGCCGCCGCCACCGCCAACGTCCTTAGGCCAGGAGAACCCGACCCATCTCCGCTCGCGAATCTGCTTGCTCCAGTTCGTCAGGAAATCCGGCGTTCGCTCGTGGCTTTCCGGCAGATTATCATCAAGGAATCCGCGGACTTCGTTTCGGAACGCTTCTTCTTCTTCGCTTAGTTGAAAATCCAAGACCTAGAGATCTCCCAATCGCGCGACGCGCTCGTAGTGATAATCCGCGTCCCCAAACATGGGTCGCACCCATTTCGAACGTTTCAAGTACATCTGAATGTCGTATTCCCAGGTATATCCAACACCGCCGTGGAGTTGAACGCCCATGATCCCCGCCTGCGGAAATGCATCCGAGCAATACGCCTTCGCACGGGACACCGCGACCTGCGCGTCATCCGCATCCTGATCAATCGCCCAAACGGCGTAGTACACGAGGGAGCGAAACGACTCGACGTCGACATAGATCTCCGCGAGCGGATGTTTCACGCCCTGGAACTTGCCGATCTGCTCACCGAACTGCACCCGCTCCTTCGCGAATTCCGTCGTGATACTCAGCGCTGCTTCAGCAGAACCAACGGCCTCCGCAGTCACGAGCGCCGCACCCAAGTCGAGTAGCCACTGGGTCGCAGGCCAAGCCGCCCCCTGCGTGCCTAACACGCAATCAACACCGACTCGCGCTTCCTCGAGACTGAGCTTTCCGACCGACTTCGTCAGATCCATCACATCGAAGCTCGAAGCAGCCGCGCCCGACGTCCCCTTCTCAACCACAACAAGGGAAATCGACTGTGCATCGGAACCCGAGCGAACCGCAACTACAAAAAGATCCGCGAGCGCCGCATCCGAAACGAAAAGCTTCTCGCCCGAGAGAACCAACTCGTCGCCGTCGGGCTTAGCGAGGGTCTCGACCCCTTCTGGTCCCATAGCATCACTTCGTTCAAGGAACGCGAACGTCCCAATCTTCGAGCCGTCTGCCAAGCCCGGCAGCCAGCGCGCCTGCTGCTCCGCCGATCCAAACCGCTCGATCGCCTTGCCCGCGATCACCGTAGAGATCAGTGGCGAGGGAAACAGACTTCGCCCCGTCTCTTCCAAAACAACAAGCGTAGTTTCAAGGTCGAGCCCAACGCCGCCGTGTTCCTCTGGCATGTTCAACCCGACCCAGCCGAGTTCCGCCATTCGCGCCCAAAGCGCAGGCTCGGTTCGAGGGCTGTCGGGCGCCTCGACGATTTCACGAACACGATCAAGCGACGCATTCTGGTCAAGAAACTTACGCACTTCCGCGCGTAGTAGTTCTTGCTCTTCGGTAAAGCCGAAGTTCATTTGGGGGCTCCGTTATTAGGCGAGAGATCAAACCATCCATTTGTTCAACATAGTCACTCAAATCAACCACAACCGACCGGCACCACACGCTCAACTCGCGCGCATTCCACGCACCGACTTACAGACTCACTAGAACGATTCAGGTCGCGTGTCGTAGGCTGGTCCCACATCCTTCGCAGGCCCAAGCGAGCGGAAGAATAGACGAGCCAGAGGCATGCGGCGACAGATTAAGAGAGCCCCTGGGGCGGGGATTCATGGGGCGGAGAGCCACGCCCTTGTCTTCACTCGAGCGGCCAGCCATAGCTACCGAGGAATCACTCAGCCAAGGCGCCGATGGTCTTGAGATCGAGCAGGCTCAAACGGCTGAACTTGGTGTGCCACGTCTACGTCGATTCGATCCCATTGGTCGATCACGTAGGCACTCCAGCTTCGCACTGGCTGCCCTCGTATCCGCAAGCTGCGTCTGCGGGGCATCCCTTCCAGTTTCAGAGAATCCAACCACGACGTCTGAGGGAAGCCGGTTTGTCGCTCGAGCGGTTACCATTCCGTGTTGTGGTGTCGTGAACGAGTGCGTCGTTGACTAGAACGAACTGGATTCTGCCCCCGGAGCGAAGACCGTTAGGCCTCACGGTTTCGGAAATTGTTGCAAGCTCGGAGTCAACCAAGAGGAATCGCAGGTAGGCGCACTTTTTTCTAAAATCGCAGGAGGGCTGTGTAAAGACTTGTCAGGACGCAGATAGGCTCTGACCAACGGCACGCGACTTCGAATATTCACGATAATTGGTCATATTATGCGCCTACTAGAGCCTGCTAACGCCGTCCAAGTTTGGGTAGGGCTAGGAAATCATCTAATTGTTGGGACTCCCCCCCGGCCAAGATTGCCCAAAACACCTTGCGCCGTGCAGATTGATAGAATTTTGAAGAAACATTGTGAGAGCTTAGATCCAGCTACCCGAATCCCAGATCGCCGCCCTCGCCGGGCGGAGGATTGCGAAATTCTCATTTCTCGAGACGGAGATTTCAGTCCACAATGAGCAAAATTCACTTCTTGAGCTTCTCGATTGACTTAGATCTCTTCCAACTCACAGCCGACAGTCGGGCAATTGACATCGGAGGCCGCGCATTGGACGTGCTCGTTTTCCTCGCGCAAAACAGAGATCGCGTTGTTTCTCGTGACCTATTGCGCGAAGAAATCTGGAATGGAGCTGACCTTAGCCCTTCAGCAATTCCCACCGCGATTATGGAAATTCGGCGTGTGCTGAACGACGACCCGCACGAATCGCGAATTGTAAAATCAGTACGTGGACGCGGCTATCAATTCATTCCCGAGCTTAAGGAATTGGTCGGCGGCATCGCTGGCAGCAAACTCTATTTCGCAGGACGCGACGAACAACTAAGAGAGCTGATAAAGGCCTATCGCGAGGCTCGAGAGCGGCGAGCTAGCAAAGTGATTCAGATTGCAGGAGAGGCCGGCATAGGAAAAACACGCCTAATACAAGAATTTATTCAAGCTACGCAAACTACTCAATCAGATTCGCGACCAATCGTCGTCAGATGTTCGCAACTCAGTGGAGCACCACCCTATTGGCCGTGGACGCAAGCGCTCAAAGAGGCGATCAGCTCTGGGGCCTGTGAGAACGTGGCCTTCGCCGAATCTGTGGCATACCTTGCCTCGGTTCACCCAGAGTTTCGCGACGTATCAACTCATAAAGAAGTCACAAAAGCTCCACTTGATCGATTCACGCTGTTTAATACATGGATCGCCGCGATCAAGAGTCTTGGGGAGCGCAGAACGGCAACTCTGGTCTTCGAAGACATCCATGTCGCAGATGAAGATTCTCTTGACTTGTTGTCTTGCGTCGTTGAAGAACTCGAAAACACATCGATTTTCCTGATAGTCTCGCACCGCCCGCCCAGCCTCGATGACCTACGACTAAAGCGGATTGCCGAGATCGGGGTTGCTCCCTCTTGCACTCGACTCGAGCTTCCGCGACTGACTAAATCAGACGTCTCGGAGATTCTCGCGAGCGTGGGGCACGACCGTCCGGGCATTAGCGATTCGCTCACTTCCAAATGCAACGGAAATCCCTTTTATCTCACTCACGTTATTCGACATATCGGCGCCGACTTCGGCCGGCCTAATCACGACCTAGTTACGCGGCGACTCCCCATGCATGGGCGAGAAATCGTAGAGCGACAACTAGCCAACCTCCCGCATGAGAGTCGCCAAAGTCTTATCGCCGCGGCCGTCATAGGCGAGACCTTCTCCCTAAACTTGCTCGCAGCAGTGCTCGAATGTTCAACCGTATCTGCGCTAACCGCGATAGAACCGGCTTTGCGGACTGAGCTCGTTCGCCAACTCGAGTACGATTTTGAGTTTACTCACGCCTTACTCCGCGAGGCTTTGGTCGAGTCAACTGAAGCCGATGTCACACATCAGCTGCACTTGCGAATAGCGGAAGAGCTCCAATCCAGACCTACCGCCGGATACGACGCTGCTCGTATTTCAGACCACCTGGCAGATGCAGCCCCGTTGTCCTCAGCCGATTCGACTGTGCATTTTTCAAGGATTGCCGCCAAAAATGCCAGCAGCCGCTTCGCATACACTATTGCCCGGAAATATTTTGAGCGCGCGCTCATGTTCCAGAGGGAATCTCCAGAGTTCAGCGCGGATACGCAATGTAGAACCATGGAAGACCTGGCCGTCGCAACCCTCCACACTGGCGATCGCGAAGCTGCCAGAGAGCTGCTGGTTGAGGCAGCACAGATCGCGAGAGAGAATCAACTTCCAATATCGCTCTCACGGTGCGCTCTCAGTCTGGCAAAAGACTTCCTTTCGATTGAGGTGGGGGTCTACGATGAAGAGCACACTGCTCTTTTGCAGGAAGCGATCAGCTTGCTCCCAGACTCCGAAAAGAGCACTCGGTCGAAATTACTTGCTTGCCTGTCCCAAGCGATCCAATGGACAAGGTCGCCAGATTCCGTAGAGGATTTAGCAAAATTAGCCGTCTCGCTGGCCGAAGAGACCGGAGACTCCAACGCGCTCGTAGCCGCACTCGCGGCACGCGCAGAGTCCCTCCATGGCCCGAAAAGCGCGAGTTTGAGGCTTTCTATTATCGGTCGGCTCAGGGACGTTTCGATTGCTTCCAACGATACCCATGCGCTCCTGCTAGCTCACACTCGCGCTCTCACCGCTCATTTGGAGCTGGGCGATATCGTGAGTGTCGAAGCCGAGAACGAGCACTATCGCGCTATTGCCGCCCGAACAGAGCTTCCTCAGTACCGGTGGTATCCTACAGCCCACGATTCGATGCTCGCGCTCCTACGAGGAGAGCTTGTAGAATCTGCGGCGCTCTCAGCCCAGTTTCGGAAAATCGCGGGAGAAAACCCGGACCAAAACTGCATTCAGACGTTCGTTGCACAAGAAGCGCTACGAGCGGTCGAGCAGGACCGTGCATCCGATATTGCAGGCATGATCAAACTCTTTGCGAAAGAACAAATCTGGATGTATCACTGGCGCGTCGCGGTCCCATGGTTTGCTTGCGAACTCCGCGACTACGCGGCTGCACAGCAGAACTTAAACCAGATTGAGAAATCAGACTTCGACAGTATGTCTAGGGAACCCGGTGGCGGGCAAGCCCTAGCCATGGCCTCCGAAGTAGCAGCCACCCTTCGAGACGAGAAAAAGATGCCGCAGCTTTACGACCTTGTGGCGCCTTTGACCGATCGCTGCGCGACGATCGGATACGGCGTGGGCTACTTCGGATCGTTCGCACGCTACGCAGGATTACTGGCTCGTTCACTTGGCGACATCGACGCTTCAATAGAGCACTTCAAAGATGCTTGTATGCATGAAGAAAAAAGAGGTGCCATCAGCTGGCTCGCGTACGCCGAGGCCGATCTGGCGAAATCCATGCGTCTCGCAGGTGCTTCTAGCGCTGAATGCGACGCCCGACTCATACCAATTACCGCTCGGATACGGGGAGTGAATCTACCCAGAGCTCTGCGTTGCCTTGAATCTGCTTACCTTAACTAATAGTAGGCGCCTACCGTCTAAAGACATGTGAGCAACTTGGCCTTCAGCCTCAAGCGGCGACTCCGAGCGTGCCCTGCCCCCTGACCCCACTGCGTCGAGATCGTTGGGCAAACCCAGATTGGTTCACCATTTGGTCCTCGGAATGCCTAGCAGTTTTGCGACCCGCGCCAAAGATTCGAAACAGTGACTCGCTAGACGTCAGCTAACTCCATTCAGCTCACTGCCTCAGGTCGGAGATCCACTGACGCCTCTCGAAAGCCTTCAGAATCTTACCGCTTAGATCGAGTGCCTCTGGCTGATTCACACCCAGTCCGGGATTGCAGTGGTGGTAACTATGAAGGCCCTCGCCTAACAACAGGACGGCCAATATTTTGCTGTTGCGAGACTCGTCTTTACCCTCGGGCAGCTTCTCGCCGAAGCGATGGCCGGCCGACGCGATAGCCCAAGTAAAATGTTGAACCGCGGCGACTCGAGCAAACCCTGCAAAGACCAAGCAACTGAGGGCTTCCGTTTGGCCGCCTACCATCGCGCCTAGTCCGGCCGGAAAAATCAATGTTACGACCGCGATTGGCCAGTAGAGTCGGCTCGCCCAATTTGAAATTGGGTCGTTGATGATGTCGGCTGCGTATCGAGTCGGATCCGAAACATCTCCGAGGACCATCCAGCCAAGATGAGCGTGGATGAGACCTCCCACAACAGACTTCGGCGGCTCTTCATTTCGCCAGTGCGGAGAGTGCGGGTCCAGAGGTGTGTCCGCGAAGCGATGATGCCGCCGATGATCCGCAACCCACTGAGATATTGGCCCTTGCCAAGCCGAACCCCCAAGGATCGCCAGGACAGCGCGCAACGTCGGGCCGCATACGAAAGCATGGTGCGTGAAGTACCTATGAAGTCCTATCCCCGCCCCGACCCCGCTGAACAGAAAGAACACGACTCCAAGCAAAGCAGCCAGTGGAGTAAACTCGACGCCGACTGCGACGGAGCCGATCAAAGCGATTGAAGGCACTCCTACTGTGATTGAGTTTTGCAGCCGCTTTGATACGACGGCCGGGCCACTGTCGATGATTCCGACGCTACTTGCCGATGCCGAGGTCACAGGGGGCCTCCAAATTCGCGCTCAAAAGAAGCGGTTACAGGCTGCGCCGAGATTGCGGCCCGACAACCACAAAGTCAAGAACCCCATTTGATTGGGAGAGTTGAATTGCTCAACCTCCACTGATTTTTTGTCCTGACTCGATAACTAACCATTTTTAAAAGTTTTTCAAAATCTCGCGTCTTTCCAAGTCCGAGCAAATAGGCCATCTGCTCGTCTTATTGAGTGACCGCAACTATTCGATTCTAGTCACCATTCACCAATCCAGACGTGTGATTCCCGAGCCAGTTCTATTCCCGATTAGCGCCAGCCAACAGGGGCCTACTCCGTTACCGAGTCTTTTTCCCAACGATCGATTGTGAGAGTCTGATCTATGATCCCTACAGTATAGCGGTCTACGCATGGCAGACAGGTCATCAAGCCGCCTTCTCCTTGACTACGAGAGCCACGCATGAGCCCGATCGCATCAACATCAGCACCAGAACAGAACACTAGGCGGTCAGTCTCACGCGCACTTCATGCGGAACAGCTGACACTTGCGACGTACCTCGACGACCTGGTTCCCAGTTTAGGTTCCATTCAAACCCAAGATTCGGCTGATCGCACAATCCACGATATCACCACCCGTCTCGCTAGCGTTAAGCGACAGGTTTCCGAGAAGCATTGGTTTGAAGTAATCGCCCCTATGTGCCGAGCACATAAAGCCGCTGGCTTGGTCGCCGAAGATCCGTATACGGCCCGAGCGCTCGCCAAGCCTCGTGGTTTCGCTGGTGACGCAGCGATGCTCGACTTCATCTACACAGGCCATGCGCCTGAAGGGACATCGGAGACCGGTCAAAGGCTCCTTAAGGCGACCGCACGTTCCTCAAGCGGCTTAAGTGTGATCGACCGACGCGATAGACTCGCCGCCGCTTTGCGCACCGTAGCGACGGAACGAAACGAAGCCCGTGTGTTAGCAATTGCGTGCGGCCATTTGAGAGAGGCGCAAGAACTGACGCCGGACGAGCGATCGAATCTGGCAGAAATAATTGCTCTCGATCAAGACGCGCTCGCGATAGAACTCGTAAAACGAGAGCATCCCGTGGCTCAAACAACGGCCATCCAAGCCAACGTACGAGACCTAATAGCCGGAAGACTGAGTTTCCAAGACCTCGATTTAGTTTATGCGGCGGGGCTATTTGACTACCTGTCCGATGGCGTATGCGTACGTCTACTCGGGAGAATGATCGATTTGCTCGCCCCTGGCGGACGACTCTTAGTCGGCAATTTCTCGCCAGTCAATTGGGGGCGCGCCTACATGGACACGTTCATGGACTGGCGACTCATCTATCGGACGCCCGCAGATCTCCGATCTCTATCCCGCCAAGCATCCAAGGGCAGATCGGTGAGAGTCGAAAAAGTCTACACCGACGATCACGAAAACATCGCGTACCTTGAACTGGTAGTCTGAAGCGATGTTAGTCCGGTGGGTTTGGGCGATTTAATTGGGTAGTCAGAACCTCTCCGGGCGCGGGCAATCCGTGCTTGGTACTTCTCTGGTCAAGCCCCGCGAACGCCTACCACGCGCGATCGTCAATCTATCGACTTCGAATCCTAGAATTGTGCTCGGGGTCTGGTTTCTACTCACGTTAATTGTAGCCCCCGCCCTACTTCGCGTCGGCGTCGAGACATCTACCGAGAGTGTGCTGGATAAACAGTCCGAATCCTGGGCGTACTATCAGAGGAGCTTGGATCTCTTTGGCGGGGACGAGATAGTCGTCCTTGCAACCGAAGCAGGACCAACCAAGTCGGCTTCCCAGCTCGCCGCAATAGACTCACTCTCGTCGCAGTTCAGCGATCTAGAAGGGGTGCGACGGGTCGACAGCCTCTCGACGCAGCCAGTCATATCCGTAGACGACCACGGGGGTCTCGATTTATCGCCGGCAGCATTCGGCTTCGGAAATTCTGGTAGCCCTGCGACCGGCGAGATCACCAACAAGGCTCTCGCCGACCGGGTTCTGCCTAAAACGCTGATTTCAGAAGACACTCGGATTCTTGCGATTAACCTAATCCTTGAACGTGACGCCTCCAGCTACTACGAGTCGATCATCCCTAAAGTCGATCAACTTGTGTCCAGCATGAGCGGAGCATGGGACAACCATTGGACATCCGGAGTCCCGGTTTTCCAGCGTGAAACTAGTCGGCAAACTCGAAGCGAACTGCTTACGTTTGGCCCTATCACGATCGTTGTCGTATTCGGGCTCGTCTCGTTCATCTTCAGGTCGCTGCGAGCAGGCGTTGCGGCGCTTATTGTTGGGGCACTCGGCAATTGGATGATGCTCGCGGCGATCGGGATCGCAGGAACGCCAGTTGGTTTCACTATGGTCATTCTTCCGCCAGTGGTATTCGCTCTGGCAGCAGCATACGCCATGCACATGCTCACGGCGGCCAGTGGAAGCCAAGTGCAAGGTGACACCACGACTAATCTCGCCCTAGAGAGCGTTGCTACTCCTATCGCGCTATCCGGCCTGACCACCGCGATCGGCTTTGCTGCTACCGCGCTCACTGGAATCGAAGCGGTCAGAAACGTCGGCGCCTTCGGGGGTATCGGAGTTCTTGCTGTCCTGACAATAGTTCTTACGGCTCTCCCGGCGATTCTAACAATTTTACCTCTACCGCCGGTCAGACCAAGGGGGTTTGAGTACCTCTCGACGCACGTCGCCCCCAACCTCACGCGTCATACTTCTAGACGTCGGCGATCGATAATCGCAACTTGGGCAATCGTCGCAGTCGCAGCCGCTCTCGGCCTCGACTCGGTCCGCGTCGACACCGACGCAACTCGTTGGTTTCACGAGGGAACGCCGATTAGAGACGACTACGAAGCAATTCGCGAGCGCCTCTCTGGAATCAGTCCGATAAATATTGTGATCGAATGGTCTGAGGGAAGCGAATATGAGACGCGCATGGTCATCGAACCTGAACTCCTGCGGCTGATCGACCAGTTCGACCAATACTTGGAGGAGCTTCCCCAAGTAGGTAAGGCCGTTTCCATCGCAGACCCGATTCGACAAATCCATGCGGGCTTCAACCCTGAATCCGACGACCTACCTAATTCGACCAACGCCGTCCAGCAGTACCTACTGCTACTCGAGAGCGTTGAGCAAATCGGCGATCTTGTTTCGACCGATCGTCGCGCGACGAACATCATCCTCAGGCTCGACAACAACGGGTCCTCGGAAATCCTCGACACCGCGGCATCCGCCGAAAGCTGGTGGAGGAAGCATGGTGTCTCCGGCGCAACCGCAAGAGCGACCGGCGTAATGTTCGAGTTTGCCCGAGCCCAGGATTCTATTGCGCGCAGTCAAATACTAGGGCTGTCCTCTGCCCTCCTCGCGATTGCCGTCATTCTCTTTGCGATATTCCGCTCGGCTCGCGCTGCCGCCGCCACGCTGATTCCCAATATGATTCCACTTGTCGGGATCTATGGGGCGATGGGCTTTCTTGGCTTCCCGCTAGACGCGGGCACTGTGCTCATAGGTAGTCTGGCCCTTGGGATCGCGGTAGACGACACGGTGCACCTCTCCAACGCGTATTTCGCAGCCCGGCCCGAGCAAAGCGACACCGATGCCCTAGGAACCGCTTTGAGTTCAGTGCTCCCCGCCCTGACTTACACAACGGTGATCTTAGGCTTCGGGTTCTGCGTGCTCGCACTATCAAGCTTCAGCTTCATTCGAAATCTTGGCATCCTGATGGCCGTCGTGATGACCGTCTGTTTGATCGCCGACCTACATCTCCTTCCGACGCTGTTGATTGGAGAACAGCAGCGAAACTCAGACTCGCGCGACTTCAAGCGCCCTTAGATCTAGAAGATGTAGAAAACTCAAGAATTGTGGTGGGATCGCCGATTTATTAGCGGATGGACTGCGCAGAAAACTCACTACAAGACGAGACCGAGACGGCGCGAAGCGCAGGTCCCGGCTCACATACGCTTTCGGCAGACCAGCCCGATCATTTGTCGGACAAAAAGTATCGAGAGTATAGAGATGCTCTAGGCCACACGAGAATGGCCACGGCCACACGCTCGGCGATCATTATGGGCGTGGTCATACAGAATCTCTTCCTCATTCTGGACTATCTAACCTATCCGGAACAATTTCGAGATTTTTTCGGCATCCGGATGGTTATCAACGTAGGCTTTGCGGCCTGTTATGCGGCTGCCTCGCGATTTCCGCGTAGAGCGATGATGGGCACGTCGTACTCGCTCGGCCTTGGGATGCTCGCTCTCATTTATGCGGATGGCGGGAACGCCGGCGCATACTACGCGGGGTTAATCCTTTGCTTCTTTGGAATGGGCGTGCTGCTCCCGATGTCTGCAGGCGAAGCAATCCTATCCGCTGGCGCGATGGCCGGGGTTTTCGCCACCGCTCCGTACCTCGGTGCTATTGAAATACCACCGGCGCATGGCCTCAACACCTTTTTCGTGGTCGCCGCGGCTGTAGAAACCGTCTTCTGCAGCTTTTTCCTAGACCGAATGCGGTTCAAAGACTACACGCAGCAACAGCGATTAGTAGAAGCGGAAGCCCACCTTCGAGAGCTTGATCAAGCGAAGACTCGGTTCTCAGCAAATATTCACCACGAACTAAGGACGCCTCTTACCCTAATGCTGGCTCCTCTAGAGGGCTTGCGGTCCGGCGACTACGGCGAGGTAAGCGACGTAGCTGCGCGCACATTTCGAACAATGCAAGTGAACGGCCAGAGGCTACTAAAGCTGATCAACAACCTTCTCGATCTCGCAAAGCTCGAAAGTAAGCAGTTCGAGATCCGTCGCAGCCCAGTTGATCTTCCACGGTTGATTACCGACATAGTCGATGGCGCGAGGCCGATGGCCGAACGTAAGTCGATAGCTCTTCTCGTAGAGAGCCTTGACATGCCCTATTCGCTCAACGCAGATGGCGATGCGATCGAACAGATCCTTGTCAATCTCCTGGGCAACGCTCTTAAATTCACCGACGAAGGCGGAGAAATAACAGTTGGCGTCGAACCTGATGAGGACGGAGTAGAGATCTTCGTTCAAGACACCGGTGTCGGCTTAGCCGCGGACCAGCTCGACCGAGTCTTCGATCGATTCGCACAAGTAGACTCCTCCGCAACCCGGCACCACGAAGGAACGGGAATTGGCCTCTCTCTTACTCAGGAACTAGTCGAGCTGCATAACGGGAGAATCTGGGCGGAGAGCCCCGGCATCGGACATGGCGCGACGATGCGATTCTACTTACCACTCGGCGATCCCGACTTCCAAGAAGACGAGCTGGTACTTACCACGAGCGATTCTGGCGAGGTCAGCGTTGGCAATTCAATAGATGCCGCGAGAACTGAGTTCGACAACGCCGACGGAATATCGAGCCCACCTTCGCTCTCAAGTCTCCTAGAAGAGACAACGCCGTACGCGGAGCTTGAGCGGACCGCAGATCGCCACGACGGTCAGGCTGGATTCCAGCCGGAGAACCTCGACTCAGAAATCGAAGACGGACGCCCCAGCGTACTGGTCACCGACGACAACGCGGATATGCGGGAACTAATCTGCTTCATACTCCGACGAGACTTCCGGATCAGAACAGCCCGGAACGGTCGAGAAGCCTTAGAGATTCTCGAAGACTACCGACCAAACCTAATACTCAGTGACATCATGATGCCAGAAATGTCTGGAACCGAATTGTGTGCGGCAGTCAAGAACGACGCGCGTATTCGGAGTATTCCCGTGATGCTCGTCTCGTCGAAAGCCGAGAGCGAGATGAAGATTAAGGGACTCGAACTCGGCGCGGACGACTACGTAACCAAGCCATTCCATCCGCGCGAGCTTTTGGCTCGGGCGAGATCGCAAGCGAACCTTCACCAAGCGCGATCGACGCTGCACGAACAGAACTCAGAATTGCAGAAGGCGATCCATGATCTAGAACTCGCAGAGGGACGTCTAATTCAGTCCGAACGACTTGCCGCTGTCGGTGAGCTTGCAGCCGGGATCGCCCACGAAGTGAACAACCCAGTCAACTTCGCGCTCAATGCATCACGTTCCCTCAATCTCTCAGTAGGGGAGCTAGTTGAAGTCGCCGAGTTCGCCGCAGAGATCGACTGGACAGACTCAGTAAAGGCAGCGACGAACGGAGAGGAGCTTCAAGGTCGAATCGAATCAGTCGGCGTCCAAGAGCTGGCAAGCATGCTTGTTGAGCTGTCCGGAATTATCTCGACCGGGCTTGAACGAACTAACAAGCTGGTCGCCGACCTGCGAGATTTCGCCGCTCCGGGCAGGTCTGGCGAATCAGTCGAAGTCGACCTGGGCGAGACCATCCGGTCTACGCTCAGCCTTTTCCAACACGATCTGAATCAGGCGGAGATCAAGGTTTCGGCCGCGATTCCGGACAGCCCACCACTCGTTAACGGCGACCCAGGCGCTCTAAATCAGATTGTTCTCAATCTGGTCAAGAACGCCGCAGATGCGTCTTCGGGCTTAGACGCACGAATCGAGTTATCTATCAGAGAAGAGAAAGGCTGGGCCTTCGTCGACGTTGCCGACAACGGAGAAGGCATTCGCGCCGATGTTATGGATCGCCTCTTCGAGCCGTTCTACACGACAAAAGATGCAGGGGCCGGAACTGGGCTGGGCCTCGCGATGTGCCAAAATATAGCGAAGGCTCATGGCGGTACCATTGAGGTCCGCTCGGAACTCGGTCACGGAAGCACGTTCACTCTGTGCCTTCCGCTCGCGGAGAGGCAAGCTCGCTCAGCGACGTCCAGTGCCTTAGCGGGTTATCCCCGCCCCTAAAGCCCAACTACCGCCGCAATACCCATTCCACTGCCAACGATCGCAACCAGATAAAGCAACCCGCCGACAATACCGTCGCGCTCGCCGCCGCCGAAGTCGACTAGAAGCGAACGAATGTGGTGGGCGCCCTTCCATAGGGGCAGCACCAACAGCGCGGCTAGGATGAGCTGGCCGAGCGGGATGACGCCGAAGAGCGAAGCTGTGGCGAGTTCGTGGGCTCGCGTGTAGTCGAGATTCGCGGGGTCGACTATGCCGAGGGGCATGAGGACGCCGACGACGAGGATCCAGCCTGTGAGAAGGATGGTTCCGATCAGGATTCCCTGGCCGAACATGAACCAGATCAGGGGCTCGAGCTTGAGGAGTAGGGTTTTCATTAGAAGATCACTCCTGCGAGGGCGAGGGACATGACGACCGTCACGCCGATCCAGACGGCGTAGAGGGCCGCGTGGATCACGGGGCCCGGCGGGGGCTTGAGCGGGCCGATCGACGGGGGCTGCGCTTTAGGGAAGAGCCTAAAGAACCGCACGGCGACGAAGATGACCGAGATCAGGCTGAGTAGGTGGAAGCCGATGTAGATCGGGTTCTCGAGGCTCTGCATGGCCGCCTGCCAAGCGCCGGCACCCTCGGCCAGCGCACGGATCATGCGGATAGCGACGAATCCTACGAGGAGGTAGATGATCCCCGTAGCGTCGAATAGCAGATAGGTGCGCATACGTGACGTGTTCCACCACGAAGCAGGCATCTGGGGCGGTGCCGCGCGGGTTCGACCCGGCTTCGGCGGGGCCATTGAATGCGGATGGGCAGGACCAGCCATTAGTTCGATCCTCCTGAGGAAGGACTGGGAAGGACAAGGCCCTTGGCCCAATCGATCACGGCTTCGAATTTCGCCTGGTTAACGGCGGCCGCTGGATCGACGTTCTTCGGGCAAACCTCGGAACATTCGTTGGCGAAGGAGCAGCTGAACACTGTGCCTTCGCCACGGAAAATCTCGTTCCGTTCGGCGTTGCCTTCGTCACGCGAATCCATGTTGTAACGATGGCCGAGGGCGATCGCTGCCGGGCCGAGAAAATCGGGCTCGTTCGCGACAACCGGGCAGGCCGAATAACAAAGCATGCAGTTAATGCACATACTGAATTGCTTGAAGTTGCCAAGCTCCTCAGCAGACTGCGAGAAAGTGAGCTTCGTGTCGTGGAGAGCGGCCTTGTCCTCGGCCTTCTCCTTCGCTCGCTTGATCCATGGCTTCACCGCTTCGAACTTGTGCATGAAGCCGTCGAGCTCGACGACGAGGTCGCGAACAATCGGGAAGTTCGCGAGGGGCTCGATGTCGACGCGATCGCCGTATTCCTTAAGCGACGTCTTACACGTCAGCTTAGGCTCTCCATTCACCATCATGCCGCACGAACCGCAAACGGCCATCCGGCAGGACCACCGGTGCGACACAGTCGCGTCCAGCTCATCCTTGATGAAGTTAACGGCGTCGAGCACTTTCCAGTTATCCTCGCAAGGAACCGAGTATTCCTGCTTGCGCGGAACCTCATCCTTGTCTGGATCGAATCGCGTGATGATGATCGTCTTTTGCGTGGGCGCGATCGCCTCACCGGTATTTGTCGAAGACATCAGTACTTCCGCTCCTCCGGTTCCCACTTACCAAGGACAACGTCCTTCTTCCCAAGCCGAGGACCGGCCGGATCGTGGTACGCCATAGTGTGATAGAGGTAGTTCTCGTCATCGCGCGTCGTGAAGTCCCGGCACGTATGTGCGCCGCGAGACTCCTTGCGATGTGCCGCCGAGACCGCGAGGGCTTCAGCAACTTCTACCATATTGGCCAACTCGAGGGCTGTGATGAGCTCGGTATTAAAGACCTTGCTGTCATCCTCGAGTCTGAGATCGGCCACGCGACCGCGAAGCTGCGCAACTGCGCCAACACCTGATTGCATGGTGTCCTGCTGACGATAAACGCCGTAGCCGCTCTCCATCACGGCATTCAGCTCGCGACGGATTTCCGAAATCTTCTCGCCACCCTTTTTGCGGCCGCGCAGATTCTCGACGCGTCCTGCTTCTTCCTCGACTTGGGCGAGCAGAGCGGCATCACTGCCGTTCGAAGATCCTTGCGAGAACTCCATGGCGTGTCGTGCTGCGGCTGCACCAAAGACCAGACATTCGGTCAACGAGTTGGAACCGAGTCGGTTCGCGCCATTGATCGAGACACAAGCCGTTTCGCCTGCCGCGTAGAGGCCAGGCATCTCGGTCGCGCCGTGAATGTCCGTATCGACACCACCCATCATGTAGTGAACGACCGGCCGAATCGGAATCGGGTCGGTCACCGGGTCAACACCGACATACGTCTTCGCGAGTTCACGCACAAAGGGCAGCTTGGCATTGATCGTGTCTGCACCAAGGTGTGTTAGGTCGAGATGGACATAATCGCCGTAGGGACCGGAGAGGCCGCGGCCCGCTTCGATCTCTTGCACGATCGCTCGCGAAATCATGTCGCGGGGACCGAGTTCGGCCTTATTACCAACGCCGTAGTCGTAGTCGACCAAGAAGCGCTCGCCCTTTGAGTTGCGGAGATAACCGCCCTCGCCGCGCGTCGCTTCCGTGATCAGAATTCCCGTGCCGGGAAGACCTGTCGGGTGATACTGAACGAATTCCATGTCCTTGAGCGGGACACCGGCGCGGTAGGCGAGGGCCATACCGTCACCCGTCTTGATCGTGCCGTTCGTGGTGAACGGGAAGATCTTGCCGCCGCCGCCCGTGGTGAGGATGACCGCGCGACCGACGATCGCTTCGTACTCACCTGTACGGATGTCCAGCGCCGCAACACCACGACAAACACCGCCGTCGACAAGCAGCTTCGAAACGAAGAACTCGTCGTAGCGGACGATATTCTTGTACCGCATCGATTGCTGAAAGAGCGCATGCAGCATGTGGAAACCGATCTTGTCGGTCGCATACCATGTTCGCTTCGTCGTCATGCCACCAAAGGCACGGGTCGCCACCGAGCCATCTTCGTTACGAGAGAAGGGGCAGCCCCAGTTCTCGAGAAGCGCCAGTTCCTTGGGCGCTTCCTGCACGAAGTATTGGATGGCGTCCTGGTCGCCCAGGAAGTCCGAACCCTTGACGGTGTCGAAGCCGTGGAGTTCGAGATTGTCGTCCTCACGGGCAACCGCAGCCGCGCCACCTTCGGCGGACACGGTGTGGCTTCGCATCGGATAGACCTTTGATACGAGTGCGATCGAGGCGGTGGGATTGTTTTCGGCAGCTTCAATTGCTGCTCGAAGACCCGCACCGCCACCGCCGACTATGACGATGTCATGTCGGGTAATTTCCATGGGTGAACCCTCTCTAAAAGGAGGTTGGGGCGCCCTCAGTGCCGAACAACCGCATCAATTCGCGGATTTCAGTCGGGGGTGCCTGTCAGTCGGCCCAGCCCCAAGAAGCTGAAGAACCAGACGCCCAGGGGGTTTAACTTATGTAGTGACTATTGGAAAGGTGATCGGGCGATCCACCACCTATGGAAGTCGATCGGCCATCATCGAAACGGACCTACCCCGGAGGGTGAGCGGTTCTGCACGAGCCGTGCTCCGTCCACAACTAGGAAAGCGAAGGCTCCTGCTGAGTCAGGCAATGAACTGAGCCCAATCCTAGAACGAGGTTTTGACTCGGGATCGGAATCACCGGCCGGTCGGTCACTAAGCGCTCCATTACGGCGACAGCCTCGCGATCGGTATCCGCCCCAAAGACGGGCAGGAGCACCCCCGAGTTACAGAAGTAGAAATTCGCATAGCTGGCGGGTGCGCGACCAAAGGGCCCCTCGATCGCAGGTGGCATGGGAAGTTCCGCCACCAACAGCGGCCGCCCCTTTGCGTCCTTCATCCCCTCGAGCCGCTCACGATTCGCCTTGAGAACGCCGTGGTTCGCGTCAGATGGATTCGCCTCAACGATCGTGACGACCTGCCCCGGCGCCACGAAGCGCGCCAGGTCGTCGATATGCCCGTCCGTGTCGTCCCCTGCGATCCCGTCCTCAAGCCACAGAACCTCTGAGGCACCGAACTCAGACTTCAACAAACTTTCCATCCCGGCCTCTGAGCGATCGAGCCCAGGCCGATCCCTGTTCGAGTTAAGCAGACAGGAACGCGTCGTCAGAATCGTCCCCTCCCCGTCACCGTCGATCGAGCCGCCCTCGAGCACCCACGGCGAGACTTCGCGGCGCACTCGAAGGATCTGAGCCATTTGCTCGGCGACTCGTGCGTCCTGATCCCACGGCGGATATTTCCCGCCCCAAGCGTCATATACGAAATCGAGCACGACCCGCTCCTCGCGCCCGCGCCGTGTTCCCTCTTCGACGAAGATGCCGCCATGATCTCGCACCCAAGCATCGTCCGTCGAGATTCCGCGAAACCGAACCCGATCGAGATCCGTCACACCGGCGCACATCAGTCGCGCGCGAACATGCTCTGCCATCTGCGGGCCTGCGACGTTGATTTCAACGATTTCGCCTGGAACGATCGCGCGGACCATCTCACAGAATGCGTCTTCGACTTGATCGAGATGTGCGGGCCACGTCTCCTTGTTATGCGGCCAGGAGAGCCAAGTC
>DGPZ01000037.1 GCA_002390675.1 Deltaproteobacteria bacterium UBA4427 | reverse complement strand
CTGCCCCGGCAGGCTGCATTCCGCTGGTCGGTCTGGCTTGGCATACTGTGCCGAACGAAGGCCCAGCATGACATTGCCCCCACGAAATGGAATGACCAGCAAATCTAAATCCGACGCCACCGGCGGAGCGGTTGCGGATGCCCTCGCGTTTTCGGCGCTCTTCCCGGCCGCGATCGCCTTCACTTTCTCACTCGTTTCGAGTCGCGCCCTCGATTCCGATCTGACGTCACGTGAGAAGCTTCACTTCGCCGTCCTAGCGGCCGCGGGCAGCTTCGTGGTCTACGGCGTCGACCGCCTGCGTGATCGTCAACGCGATCGTCAGACCTCGCCTCTTCGGACCGCTTTCACGGACCAATACGCAACGGCCATCGGGAGCGCTACAGGCCTCGCGGGCCTTATTCTATTGATCTCGCTCGCAACGGCGCCCCTTCGAATCGGGCTGCTCTGCGCTGCGGTCGGAGGATTGGGCCTTCTACATCGCCGATTAAAAACTATCGCCGCGATCAAAACGCTCTACGTCTCTCTCGCATGGACCGCCGTCTGCGGCGGCATTCCGTGGCTCGCGCTCGACGCTACCCAAAGGGAGCCCCGCGCCGCAGCCCTCCTCGCCGCGATCCTCTTCGCCAGCGTCGCATCGAACCTCATCGCATCGAATCTACGCGACAACGAGGCCCATCTCCTACGAAGCGAACCGAGGCGTGTGCTGATTCTTGGACGGATCGTCGCTCTCGCCGGACTAGCGCTCGCTCTTGCTGGTCCCACTTCCTTTCTAGCCCTGGCGTGGATCCCAGCCTGCGAGCTACTGGCGCTCGGATTCTTCCGCCCGACGGAGCATTACGGACATCTCGGTGTCGACGGAGCTCTGCTGGTTGGGGCGCTAGCAAGTCTCGTTCATCAGGGGCTCAGCTGAGCCTGTGGTGCCGAGGGCCCAAAACAAAACGGCGAGCACCCTAGGAGGTACTCACCGTTTCGCCGTGAATAGGTCTTCACGAAATATGGTGGAGCCGAGCGGGCTCGAACCGCCGACCTTCGCGTTGCGAACGCGACGCTCTCCCAGCTGAGCTACGGCCCCATAAAATGGATTAGTTACGCGCTCGTTTCGGCAGCGGGATGAATCCACACCAAGTCGTCCTGGGGGACGAAGCCGAATCCCACGAGCGCGTGATTTCGAAGGGCGGACCTTAGAATCGAGGCCCCCGAGCGTCAATGGCAGAGGCTAGGCAGATCTCGCTTGCGCCCCGCTGGAGTCACGAGAGTCCTAGAAATCCCACGGGAAGAGCGGCTTTTACCGCCCACCTGACTCAGACCAGTCCGAGTGCGGTGTCCTGACCATCTCGAACCGAAAGCCCCTGATCCCTCTACTCGCCGCGCGCCTGCTTTCCTAGCGCGCCTGCAGGATGCCGTGCGGCATAGGAATCTCGATCGAGACCCCGACGTTCTTGCAAGACCGCACCGAGCGCAGCCAGCACCAAAATCTCCGCTGCCACACTCGCGCGAGGGGCGAGGCCAAGCGGACCGCCTTCTTCCGAGACGCCGGCATCAAGCGTCACATCGACAGCTTTCGACAGCTTCGATTCTACGCCGCCGGTCACCGCGATAAGCCGACCGCCATACCCCCGCACGGCCTCCACCGCGAGCAGACATTCCGACGTCGACCCACTATTGCTAATCGCGATCACAACATCGCCCGCCACGATTTGCCCAAGGCTGCCGTGCAGGGATTCCGTCGCGTGAAGAAAGGTTGCCGGCGTTCCCGTCGAGGAGAGCAGACTCGCCGCATAGTGAGCCACGTGCTCCGGCTTCCCGACGCCGGTCACATGCACGCGACCACCAGCCGCCTCCGCCGCTTCGATCAACTCCGCCGCCGCTTGAATCGCTTTGCCATCGTGTCGCTCCGATAAAGCCGCGATTTCCCGTGCCGCTATCTCAAGCACTCGCAGTCCTGCTGCCCCGGGGCCGCCGTCTGTAGTATTGATCATGTTAGTTCCTTCCATAATTCATGGGACGGCTCGGGGCCGTCATAAAGTTCGAGGGCGCGCTCGCGAAGCGCATCTGCGGCCTCGGGAAATGCACCCATCTGCTCCACACACGCGGCACCACAGGCATTGCCCAGTTTGGCCGCCGCTTCTAAATCCAGACCCAGTGCCTCACCCGCCAGGAAGCCGCCGAAGAACGCATCGCCTGCTCCCGTCGAATCCACCACCTTTGGGATCGAGTACGCCACAACCCATCGATTGCCGGCCGCATCGCCTAATAAGGATCCGTTCTCGCCGTCGGTCAACACAATCGTCGAGATTCCGTATTCATTTCGAATCGCACTCACGAGATCGGGGAGTGATCCGATCTCGGGAAAAAGCTCGCGTGCAGCAAGCGTGGTCGGCTTCAGCAAATCCGCTTCTCTAAGCACCGCGTTCAATGTCGACTGATCTCCGAGCCCCTTGATCGCGTCACTCGGCAAAACATCTAAATCGACCACCGTCGCAAGTCCGTGCTCATGAGCGACACGCAAAGCTTCAAGGGTCGCATCCAAGGGTAGCTGCGACACTTCTGTTGTTAGTCGTAAGCCGCGAGCAATAAATTCCGAATGGTCTTCCCGGACGTGCGCTGCCGTAGTCTCCGCCGTGGCGCCCGCGGCCATATAGATCGCGCGCTCACCTTCGTGATCCACGAAGATCTCCGCCAGCGAGCTAGCTCCCCCTGAAAGATCGAGATGCGTTTCGATTCCAGAGTCCTTCATCGCGGCACGCAGCACCCGACCCGAATCATCATCCGCCTGCCGCCCGAAAATTCCGACACTAATCCCAAAGAGCCGGGCCCAACCAAGCTGGTTCAGCAGCACGCCGCCTATACAGGTCTGTACCGGGCCGAAGTCGGGAATCGAATCGAGAAGTCCCTTTTCGTTGGGGCCAAGCAGGCGCCGAGTGCGATGCATTCGGTCGAGAACCATACTGCCTATGCCGACTAACGCGAGATCCTGTTGCCCGCGACGGCCCCCGGACGCTTCCGAGCGCGCCATTTCAGCCGGCTCGCTTTTCGAATCGCGTCCGCCAATTCTTGCCTACTTCCTGCGCGACGAGGGACTTCACACCTTCGAAGGCCGCATCGAAATGTATCGCGTCCTCCGCAGTCATCTCCGGCGTGCCCTTCGCAACACACGCGCTCGAGATCACCCCTTCGCTGTAGAGCGCCCGTTTAATTCCTGCGAGCGTTCGCTTTCCACTTGGTGCGACCGTGCAGTCGCGAAAGGCATCCACGACACGCTGGGCTGTATCCATTCGCTCTTCATCGCCCGCGCGGCAAACCTGCCAAGCCCAAGCCCATTCCCGAGGCATCGCATTCGCCGGACCCGCCACGACACCGACCGGCATGCCACCGGCGCGGCGCCAGCGATCCCAATGCTCCCGGATCACGCCTGTGAGTCCACTATAGGGTCGGTAGATGTCGAAGATCAGCTTCGCATTCCCGATATAGATACCGAATTCGCCGCGATCCTTGAAGCTATTCGCCGCCCGCGTGTAGTTGCCTAACACCTTATTTGAAGCCGAGACCTTAATACCACGAACGAAATCGAGTCGACTCATCGCCTTGACCTGCTTCGTTCGAATATGTGGAATGGACGGATCGATCGCGATATCGGCATTGTCGTAAAGAAAAATCGGTATGCGCCGCGTCCTCGCATCCAAAAGATCCGCTACATCGCGCAGAACAAACTTGACCGGATCTGGAACGCCCTGAATCGAAAGCGGGGCAATCACTGCAGCATCGACACCGCAATCGATCGCATATTCAAGGTTCGCCAAAGTGTCCTGCGCCGTAGGCGCGGTCACGCCAGCCCAGCTCTCAACCGCCACACCGCTATTCGCGATAAGCCCAACATTCAGCCTCGCAACCTCTTCCGCACAAACACGGATCACGCTCTGGCGGGTGTCGTTATCGACCTTGTCCCACTCGCCCGTCGTCCCCGCCGAAAAAATAATATCCGCGCCAGACCCATCCTGGATCACATGACGTACGAGCTCTCTCTGGTCCTCTTCGATAAGGCGACCCTCCTCATCGAGCACAGTAATCACCGGTACCGACAACCCCGGCTTTGGTCGCGACTCCTCAACACTACGAATCGATCCACCCTCCACGCATTCCCGCGCCGCCACACCATAGCGCCCTTCAGCCCCCACCTTCGCTCTAGCTAGCTCTCCTCCTAACCGGTGGGCAAAGCAACCCGCCGCAAGCCTGAAAGCGGCACCACAGCACCGGCTTCAAATATCCGAGCCCCAAACAAAAAAGCGCCCCCAAGCCAAAGCTCAAAGACGCCCAATCCATTTATCTGTCTACCTAGCTCCCCACAAAACCGCCAACCCCGCGGCAAAGCCGCCGCCGCAAAGCGGCACCCAGCCAAACGGGCCAAACCGAAGCCGCGCGCAACACCACCCCACATCGAAGGCTTCCGGGCGTGATGAGTGCCGCAGATTCGTGCGCCTCGGCGCGTCGCACCCGCAGCCCTACTCCTTGTAGGGCGAGGACAGCGACGCGCCGAGGCGCATGAAGGTGCGGTGCTCAGCGCTTCCGCTTATAAGGTCTCAAAGAAGTAGGTCATCTTTACGCCCAGGGCCGCCGCGAGCTTATGCATGGTCGACATCGACGCCGCACTCTTTCCCAGCTCAATCTGAGAAATCAAACTCACCGAAAGCCCCGTCCGATTCGCAAGCTGCTTCAAGGTCAGATCCGACTCATGTCGCATGGTGCGAATGCGTCGACCGACCTCGCTGTTGAGATGCGTCTCGAGATCGACGAGCAAGCCGCGGTCGCGAATCGCTTCACCCACGACGGCGAGAACTTCTTCGGTCTCAAGCGGCTTCTGGAGATAGTGAAAGGCGGAGTGCTTCATGGTCTCGACAGCCGCTGCAACAGAGGCAAGGCCGGTCGTGGCGATGACACAGATATCGGTATCGAAATCACGAATCGCAGCGAGCGCTTCCGCACCACCCGACTCAGGAGAGACGTCGAGAATGATGATCTGGAAGCGATTCTGTCGAACCTCTTCTGGCGCACTCCACGGCTCGGAGAGA
>DGPZ01000044.1 GCA_002390675.1 Deltaproteobacteria bacterium UBA4427 | reverse complement strand
CCGTCGTTGTGGTTCGCTGCTGCGGGGTGGCCCAAAGAGACTGCGCCGCGGTTTCGTCGAAGAGGTCTTCCTCGCCGTAGGCTCGCAAAACGAACTTGAGAGTTCGAATCGTCGAAGAAGTGAAGTCGCGCGGAAGTGTCCAGCGCGCATTCCCCTGATCGTCCATCACGACGACTGCGAGAGGCTCGGCGCGCACAGAGGCCTCGCTTTCGAAGATTCGAATTTCCGCCCGCTCTATGTAGTGTGGGTAGTTGTTGTACATCCGGAAGTCGACAGCGCTTCGGAGGCCTCCTCGGTCACCGAGGCTCGGCGGGGTCGAGGTGACACTCAGTCGTCTAGCGTCTTCGAGGTCATCGAAACGGAAGTCGATGTCAGTATTGTTAAGTGCAACATCGGTACATCGCTGAATATCCGCGGAGCTGCGGCCGGGATCGTCAATCGGTTCACCATCTACCGTGATTCGCATAAGATTGAGGGCGAGTGGATCCTTGGGCGTCAGCTCGCGGGTGATTGGCGTGACATCGATACCTTCAAAGTCGTCCATCACCGCAAGCTCGTCGTAGACGACTTGCACGAGGACGTGAGAAGTTTCGCCGTGAATAAATCCGCCGTTTACTACGTCTTCGGAGTGCACGAAGCCGCGTCCTTCGTGCTCGACCTGCGTGTCCTCGAGAGTTAGTTCCGCCTGAAGTCGTTCCATTACGCGGCGGGCCCGGGATGCGGAAAGTCCGATGTCATCGCCGTACACGTCAGCCATCCGGCGAGAGAGCCGCTCGTTCTCGGTGAAGCCGACAAAGCGAACTCGCACGCCTTCCTTGTCTGCGAGCTCGCTCATGGCCGTTAGTAGCTGCTTGCCCAGGTTAGATGGAATGAGCGCATCACCGCCCTGAATCGGAATCGGCTCGAATACCCCACTCGGCGGGTTGTAGATACGGGTGACTGTCTCCGCGAGCGCGGGGTCGGGGCAAACTTGGAATTCGTCGGACAACTCGAGAAGAGGGTCATCGTGCCAGAATTCGACTTCAATGCGTCGGTTTAGTCCGCGTCCCCTGGCGGTTGCATTGGAAGCGATCGGTTGAGAAGAGCCGCGTCCTTCACTCGCGACGGCTCGGCTAGGAAGGCGGAGCACATCACGTATTTCGAGAGCGACTCGTCGCGAGCGCGCCTTCGAAATGGCGAGCTCGTTTCCGTAGATTCGCTTCGCGCGATCGGTGAGCGGAGAGTCGTCCGTATGCGCGATAAATTTCACGGTTACGTTCTGCTTATTCCGAAGGTTGTGCATCGCTTCTTCGATCTGACGAACAAAGTCGTTCGGAAGCGTCCCAATTTCGGCTCGATAATGAAGCGGCGGAATCAGGTTCTTGATGCGCGCCCGCCGCTCGTGTCCTTCGCGGTACCGTAGCTTGCAGACAGTTTCGGTCCGGCAAACCTTGAAGCGCTTGATGTCTTCGTGGATCACCACTTCCTGAGTTGAGAGGGTGTCGCGGATTTGGTCGTACCAGACCTCCACTTCGACCCGTCGATTGCGGGCTCGTCCCGCGGCGGAAGTATTTGGTGCGACCGGTTTGGCATCACCGACCCACGAAAACGAGATTGATTCTGGCGGGAGGTCCAGGGAGATCTGAAGAAGCTCCGCGACTTCGCCGGCGCGTTCGCGGGAGAGTCCGTCGTTAGTTCCAAAGCGCTCGGCGAGCTCCGGCGAAAGAGCTTGATCATCAGTATGCCCAACCAAATGCAGCCGCACGTTTTTGAGGTGCCGCATACTGTCGAGAACGGCGCGAAGTTTCGCGAGATATTGATCCGAGATCTTCGCCACGCCGGATCCGAATTCGATCGGCGGGAGCAGGTTAGCCAGCTTCACGATGTCGACTTCGGTGCCCTCTACTTCAACTTCTTCGAGGCGGTCGCTAAGCTGCGTAGATAGGTTTTGCGGATTAGTCGCCCACTTAGTGGTTTCAGAGTCGAGGGGCAGATGCCGCTCACCGGATTGTCCCGAGGCGGGACTCCATCCCGGCGGACCCGCGCCCACATGGGGCAGGGCAGATTCTAGGAGACTCGTCTTGTTTGGTGTTCGCGTCCTGGGGGCACCACGTCGCCAAAAAATTTCTGTTTCGATCGTGAGCTCGCCGCGGCCTCGGTTCTTCCATTCCGTGCGAACAACATCCTCGATCGCATCGAGACGCTGCTTTACGAGGTCAGGGTTCTCGACATCCGCAAGATAGGATAGGCGAAGGATGGCATCGTCTTTTTCGAGTTCATCGATTAATAGGGCGAGTCGCGGCTTCCACTGCGCACGCATCTCCGTGGTGCCGGGGGCAAATACCGCGTCCGCCACGTCGAGCCCAACTACCTTTTGGATCGCGGCACCGAAGCGGTAACGGAGAGCCTTACCGCGTGTCGCCCGAGCAACTTGAGTTTGGCGCGTCGTCATCCGGTAGCCGCTGGGTAGCGTCCGGTCGTCTAGCTTCAAGACAAAGTTGCTGCCGCGCGTTTCGTCTGGCACGACCGCACACGTTATGTGGAAGCGGCCATAGGGGTCTGTCGAGACAGCCAGGCCTCGCACTGTTTGTAGACGAACGCCGGGCAACCCATTCTCGCCTTCATCTTGGACGCCATTGCGATTGCGATCATCGAAAACCTTCCCGAGCACGTCGGTACAGTCGAAAGTGGGATCCGGGACAACGCGCACGGTGGCTGTGGCTTCGCCCGAGTAAGCGCGGCCCGTCGTGCTGCTTCGCGCCACGGCCCGGTTCACGAATTCGCCCTCTGTTACACCCGCCCCGACGGCGAGCAAGAGAACAATCGTTTTGCGCTCGCCTATCAATACGCCGAGGTCTTGCCAGACGAGCTCGCGCCCGACTCGTGTCGGTTCCATTTCGATACCGTCGACGCGTGCCGATCCTTCGATGTATCGGAAGCCAGCCGGGAATCGATCGCTGAT
>DGPZ01000090.1 GCA_002390675.1 Deltaproteobacteria bacterium UBA4427 | reverse complement strand
CACAACAGGAAGAACGCATGGATGCGGACCTCGCGCAGGCGATATACGAGGGAGAGAGATGTATTGAATGCGGCTGCTGCGTCGCTGGGTGCGGGGTGGCCAACGTCAATCCCGAATTCGTCGGGGCCGCCGGGCTGAATCGCATCGCACGATTCATGAAGGATTCAAGAGACGCTCGCGACGCCGACGATTGGTTCGAAGTCGTGTCCGACGAGAACGGCATCTTCGGATGCGTGGGTCTGATGGGCTGCCACGACGTATGCCCCAAGGACCTGCCTCTGCTCGAACAGTATGCCTATCTGCGTCGGAAGATGCTGACAACGGGCGCTGCTCTGTAGGCCGTCTCGCATTCTATTGCCCCGATCGGGCTAGACATAACAAACAGCGGGACGGTCGCGTGCGCGGATTCCCCCATGACTTAGGCCTCGCTCTCCGGTGGCATGCGCGGAGTCACTTTACCCGGCTCTTTTCTTTAAGGAGATCTCTGTGGCTCAGCTTCTCTTCGTAATCCATTTCGCGGCGACCTGGTATTTGGTGGGTCTGTGCTGGCTGGTTCAGCGGGTCCAGTATCCGCTGATGGACCGGGTCGGTGAAGGGAATTTCGTAGCCTATGAAGGGGGCCATGTTTCCCGAATCGGGCTCGTCGTCGCTCCGATGATGCTGGTCGAGTTGGCAAGCGGCACGCTTCTTTTGATCTTCGGTGGCGATCTCACCCGGCGGCCAATCTTCATTGCCGGAATGCTAATTCTCAGCGTCATCTGGCTGTCGACCTTTTTTATTCAGGTCCCGTTGCACAACATGCTTGCCGCAGGTTTCGACGCAGAGAGTCACGCATCGCTTGTTCGGACGAACTGGATTCGTACTCTCGGCTGGAGCGCGCGCGGAATATTGCTGTTGTGGATGCTCACCGAGATGCTTAGTTTCGAACCAGCGTAATGCGCTGCTCTACCGGACCTACCGCGACACCACATCTAGGTCGTTCGAGAATCCACGCCTAGCCGCCGGAATTGCCCCGCCGAGTCGACTAGATGCATCGCGAGCCAGCCTGCAGTCATGGGGTTGCTCGTTCCAAGCCGGCGGGCATAGTCCGCTGAGACACTGAAACGCGCCTCCACAAATCAAGGAAAATCCATGCGAATCCAATCAAAGAACGGCCGCCTCTCATCTCTCTTGCTTGGCGGACTATGTCTAGTGGTGGCTAGTGCTGCGGGTGCGTCGCATCCTGACGACGGAGAAGCGGCCATGGGAGCATGTCCGCAGCTCGCCCAAGGAGCGGTCGGGATCGCGGAGCACATCTTTGATATGTCCGACACCGATGGCGACAACGCTTTGAGCCCCGAGGAATTCGCTGCGTCTGAGCTCGAACGGTACGGCGTGGCCTTCGATGACTATGATGTCGATGGAGACGGCTTCACTTCTTTCGACGAATATCTCAACTTCTTCGAGGCGCATCATCCCCCCGAAGAAATGATCTAGTCGCAGGTTCTCACCGCTCTGCGTCGCGTCCAGCCCAATAGGACTCATGTCTAGTGTATGGAAAGTGAATAACTCGATGACTAAACCTGCGAGGGCTTCAAGCGAAGGGATGGGGGCTCGGCTCGGATATTCGCGAAGTGGCCGAGGATGCCGACGCTAATGACGCCGCTTGATCGAAGCGCTGCCCATCAGTCTGCGCCTGGCGCCACGAGCGACTACTACGATCCTTTCCCGCGGATGTCGCTTTCGCGGCCGATTTTGATCGCTGGCCAGCTCGGCTCGCGGACGCGGCTGATCGGTCGTAGCTTTTGCGCGAGAACCGGTCTGCCCTTCGTCGACATCGATCGTAAAATCGAACACGAGGCAGGGCGCTCCCTCATAGAGATAGCCGGAGTCGAGGGCCCAGCGCGCGTTGCGAACTGGGCCCGGTTCATGCTCGACCGCTTTGCGCGAGAGCGGCCACGGTCGGTCATCGTGCTCGATCGCGCGTGGCCCGCGATCGATTCAAAACAGCAGCTTTCGGATCGTGTCGACTTCGTCCACGTGCTTCTACCTCGTGACGTTCTGTTCGAACTAATGCGCGAGGAACTCTACGGGCCGGCCAGTTGGCTTTTGTATAAAGAGCCCGAAGAACGTCGTGACCCGGATCGATGGCATGAGCATTTCGACACTTGGCTCTCGCGCCGCACGCCTTTGCTGGATTACGCAAGCATCTTGCTTGAAACGGATCAACTGCATCCTCACGACGTTGCGAAACTGCTGATGGATTCCCTTGATTCTATCGCGGACACCCATGAGGTCTAAGCCCGCCTTCTAGTCTTACGACCGGTCGGGGGCAGTTCAGAAGTCGCAGCGGCTGCCCCGCGCCCTTCTAGGCTTGACTCGCGAGTGAACTCTTGACGACACGCAGGTAGCACGAGGTTTGCGCGCCCGTGCGGAGAAGTTAGGCTCCCGCTTTGCAATAAGGAGAGGCTTTAATGCGTCGCGTTATGTTGCTCGTCATCTTTCTCATTTCGGCCTTCCTGATCGGTGCGGATAGCCCCCGTTCGATCTATGACTTCGATCTAAATCGCATAGATGGGACCCCTGCCCCGCTAAAGGGCTACGAGGGCAAAGTATTGATGATCGTCAACGTGGCCAGCAAGTGCGGGAACACGCCGCAGTACGCAGGCCTTGAAGCGCTTTACGCCAAGTACCGGGACCAGGGCTTCGTCGTCTTAGGTTTCCCAGCCAATGACTTCGGAGGACAGGAGCCGGGCAGTAACGCAGAGATTGCGGACTACTGCAGAGCGGTCTGGGGAGTCGATTTTCCAGTCTTCGAGAAGATCTCGGTGAAGGGAGACACCAAGCACCCCCTCTACGCGTTCATCACTTCTCGCCCGTCACCCATAGGTGGCGAGATCAGTTGGAACTTCCAGAAATTCCTCGTCGATCGAGACGGAACTATCGTGGAGCGATTCTCTCCTGGAACGCAGCCCATGGCCCCGGCCGTCATCGCGAAAATCGAAGCTATGCTCGAAGACTAGCCGGAGAAACGAATATCGCGCCCCTAGCCAATGTCGCGCCTATTCCTTAATTCACTGCTCGGATCTAGTCGTACGATTCTGACATAGCAAGGTGATTGCGGAGTATGCGCAAGCCTTCTTGTGTCGAGACGGCCGGTGCATAACCAAGGTCGCGACGTGCAGCGCTTATATTATACCAATGGGCCGTTGCGAGTTGCACCGCGGCGAAGCGAGTCAACGGGGGCTCCCTCTTGATGCGCAATCCCCGATAAACGAGTTCAGCCATCGCGCCGGCCAGCCACGCAACAGACGCTGGAATACTCCTCGTCGTTGGCGGAATTTCCGCTGCCGCGAGCACTCCGTTGATCAGATCGCGAGCCGGCATAGGCTCGCCTTGCGCGATGAAGTAGGCGCGTCCGGCGCAGGCCGATTCCACAGCCAACCGATCGCAAGCAAGCAAGTGAGCGTCGACCGCGTTGTCGACATAGGTCGCATCGACGAGCTTGTCCCCGCCGCCCACGAGTCTCAGTCGCCCTGCCCGCGCGCGCTCAATCAGACGTGGGATCAATTGGTTGTCGCCCGGTCCCCAGACCAGATGAGGTCGTAACGCGACCGTCGAGAGCCGAGCATCGTTTGCAGCGAGCACGAGGCGTTCGGCCGCAGCCTTAGTCTCTGGGTATGCGGCTTCAAAGTGACTGGCGTAGGGAAGCGTCTCGTCAGCCCCTTCTATGTCGCCGCCAGCATGAACGACGCTAGGCGTACTCGTATAAACGAGCTTAGGCACGTTTTGTCGACGACAGGCTTCGATCACATTTTCCGTGCCCACTACATTCGTTTGTCGGTACTCTAGATCGGGCCCCCAGCCGCCGACGCGCGCAGCCACATGAAAGACGACGTCGCAGTCTGCAGCGGCACTCGAAACAGCTGCTGCATCGGCAACGTCACCGCATAACGTCTCGACGCCGAGGGACTCGAGCTCTGGATGGAAGCCCCTCGAAAAGCTGCGGACATAGTCACCCCGTGCGAGTAGTCGTCGCACGATCGCCCCGCCGAGAAAGCCTGCACCTCCGGTCACGAGTGCTCTCATAGTGAGACCGACGACGCGTTCCGGATCCGGCCGCGAAGCTTTCGTCGCGCCCAGCGTCCGAGTTCGGGACGGCCGATTTTTGCGTTGTGGCGGATGTCAACGGGAAATCGGGAATGAAAAAGGAAGTGCCTAATGTCGCGCGTATGCGCGTAGCGTTCGGCGAGTGCTCGAAGATCGGCCTCGACTGCCCCTCGCGCGCGGCGCGGTATCTCCGGCAGCAGTTCGACGCAGATCACAGGCATCTCACCGTTCTGGACCGGCACGCCGACGAGGGCTGTTCGACGCACCTTCGGATGGGTGTCAAAAATCGCTTCGCACTGTACGCTGAATAGTGTCCCTCGATCCGTCGTCACCCGGTCCGCTTTTCGGCCGCAATACCAGAGCCTTCCGCGTTCGTCGAAATATCCGACGTCGCCCATGCGGTGCCAGAACCCGCTCTTGTTGTCGGTGCTTTTGTCGGCGTTCGCCACGCCGTCGGTGTCACGGATTTTCGCGAGCGCCGTCGCATCAGGGCGGTTGAAGTAAGCGGTCGTCGCTTGAGGACCGCGCACCGTGATCTCACCGATGCTGCCGGTTGGAACTTCGAGTGCCGGGTCCCAAGATTCGATTGGATCATCGTCGATGGCAATAACGCGCGCGTCGATCGATGGGACCGGCGAGCCAACACAGACGCCCAAGCCCGTATCCGTTAGGGCCGCAGTCTCGGAAAGAACCTCGTCGCTCGAAATGCACGAGACTGGCAGACATTCGGTTGCACCGTAGGGCGTCAGAATTTCGGCATCGTCGGGCAGCATCCCGAGAAACCGGTCCATTATGTCCGCAGAGACGGGCGCACCCGCGGAGACCACTCGGCGCAGTGTCGTGAGCTTCGTCCCGTGTTTGGCACCGTGTCGACCGACGGTGTCGAGGAGCGCTGGCGAGCCGAAGAGACTCGTGGCGCCGAACTCCTCGGCGGGTTCGATGATCCGCCGCGGGTCGACATGGCCGGGGCGGGTTGGATCCATGTCGGGAATCAAAGCCGACATGCCAATTGCCGGATCGAAGAGTGCAAAGGGCGCAAACGTCGCCAGATCGGTCTCGCCTGGCTGAATGTGTCCGAGTCCCCGGATGGCCTCGACCTGAGCTGCGAAATTTCCGTGTTGGTAGACCACGCCTT
This sequence comes from Deltaproteobacteria bacterium UBA4427, assembly GCA_002390675.1. Classification (GTDB taxonomy): domain Bacteria; phylum Myxococcota_A; class UBA9160; order UBA9160; family UBA4427; genus UBA4427. The sequence continues at coordinate 18,757 of DGPZ01000090.1, read as the reverse complement.
TCGGCGGACCGGTGCTTCCGCTCGTGAAGAGTATGGCAGCGACGTCGGCATCTTCCATTGTTGCGGTCGCGTAAGGCGCGTCGTGCGGTCCCGAGGTTCCTAATTCGCGAAGTCGATCGAGCGTTGGCGCGCCGAACTTCGGGTATCGGCCGACGGTGACCGTGATGCGCAGCGTCTTCCGCGCCCAACCGAGGGCAATGCGCGCCGCCTGGGCGGCAGGGACTCCTATAAATGCCTCTGGCTCGGCTTCGTCGAGACAACGCCGCAGTGGTCGCAGCCCGATCCCCGGATCGATGAGCACCGGGACAGCGCCAACCTTGAAAAGCGCGAGCATCAGCGAGAAAAGTTCCCGGCCAGGTCGAACCATCAGCGCGGTTCGAGTGCCACGAACGATGCCGATGGATTCGAGCCCGCGTGCGATGCAGTCGCTCTCGCGGTCGAGGTCGGCGTTACTGATATTTGTATAACTAACGCGACTACCTTTGCGGCGCCAGCCATTCACTGGGCACCGGATCGCGATCCCGTCCGGTTCGCTTCGCGCTCGTTCGAGAACCAGTGAGGCGACGTTCATACTCTCGACGCCGCTACGCGGAATGCCGTGCGAGAAAGTCGAGGACGAGCGGCGGAATCTCGTCGCCCGCGTCGTCTAGGACGTAGTGACCTGCTTTAGCGAACCGGTGTGACTCGGCGTGCGGCCAGAGGCGTTCGAAGATCTCGAGCACCTTCGGTTTGAATACGAAATCCTTTTCGCCCCACAGAAGTAGAATTGGCGTCTTCTTGAATAGGGGCAGACCCTTTGCGACTTCGGTGACTGCTTCATAGGACGGATCGCCAGGCGAAAGCGGGATGTCCTGGACGAAGCGAAGCGTGGCAAGGCGATTGTCTGGCGAATCGTAAGGCGCGCAGTAGGCGTCTCTGACCACCTTAGGCAGCCAGCTCGCCGGCGCCATCCAGCTCGCGCCTCGGCTGAATAGATTGAAGTGCCGGACCATGAACGTGGCGAGTCGTGTGTTACGAACGAAAGCGAGGCTCGCCGGCATCTTCATGTCGTCTGGAAGATGGAAGGCCGCGGTGTTCATCAAGACGATCCGAGCGACGCGCTCCGGATGTCGAGCCGCCCAGCCCATTGCGATCATCCCGCCCCAATCGTGAGCAACGAGCGTAATCGGCTCTTCCAGCTCAAGGTCGCCGAGGAAAGCCTCGAGATCACAAATGCGTTCGGCGAGCGTGTAGCGGTACGCCGCATCCGACGGTTTATCTGAGTACCCACAGCCGATATGGTCGGGTGCGAGAACACGGTACCGACCCCGGAGTGACTGGATCAGATCTCGGTAGTAGAAGGACCAGGTCGGGTTGCCATGGACCATAACAATGGGAGGACCCTCGCCCTCATCGAGATAGTGATAGCGGAGGCCGTCCCGGTCGAAGAAGTGGCTGTCGAAGGGATAGAGCGCACGCGGGACCCGAGATGACGAGCTCACCAGATGACTTCGCCGACCGTGCAGTTAAGGCCACTCCCGATTCCGGCAAGAATGACGCGATTGCCACGCTGGATTCGTCCGAGATCGGCAGCCTTAGACAGGACGATCGGCACTGAGGCGGGCCCAATGTTTCCGAATCGGTCTACGATCAAGAGGGCCTTTTCGAGATCGATCTCGAGATTCGTGGCGAGCTGTTCAGCATGTCGCTGACTTACCTGGTGAAGGCAGAACTCGTCGACCTCGCTTTCGTCGAAGCCAAGGTGCTCTTGCGCGCCAGCCCAGGTCGTCTTGGAGAGCTCAACGCCCGCCGTCAGCAAACCCTTCGTGTCCGTCACACCGCGATCGATCTGGCCAAGACAGAGCCGGTTATGTTCACTCGCGGCGCGGCTGAAAGTTCCCCGAAATTGATGACCTTCGGGCGCGAGATCGGAACGAGCGAGGATCATGGCGACAGCGCCGGACCCAGTCGTGAGCGAGGCGAACTCCTCGCGAAAGGTCGTCGAGTCGGTCTCGGGTCGCTTGAGTCGTTCGATCGTCGACTCGATCAGGAATCGGCTTGATTCGCCGTCCACGACCATTCCGTAGTCGATCTGTCCAAGCTCGATCATGTTACCCACGATCTCCATGCCATTAAGAAAGGCGAGACACGCGTTGCCGACGTCAAGGTTCATGCACGTATCGGGCAGCTTAAGGTTTCCGTGCACCAGGCAGGCGGTCGAGGGCTCGATAAAATCGCGGCACACAGAGGTGTTGATCAACATACCGAGGCGAGCTCGGTCGAGGTCGGCTTCTTCGAGCGCGACTTCGGCGGCCATCGTCGCCGCGTCACTCGGTAGGGTCTGCTCGTTCCAATAACGCCGCTCATGGATCCCTGCGACCCCTTCGAGCAGATTAGGAGGCAAACCTAGGCGCTCCATGGTCTCGCCCAGCTCTGACTGGATCTCGGACGAGGTGACGATCTGCGGCGCATCCACATGACACACGCTCATGATCGAAAGGTTTTCGAAATTCATGCCGCTCCTGATCGTATTACTGGCCGTGATGGCTGCGGTGGATCTGAGGGCTCGTTCAGCTCTCAACCGACTCTTGGGCCACGCACTGTAACGTCTTGAGTCGCTGGCTGCCGGCAAGGAAGGCGTAAATACAGCGACTTTAGTGTCCCACCGTCAGGTCGAGGGAATACCTCGATCGATCGTGCCCTCGCTCCGGTCGGAACCAATTGCATCTCAGACGCGGTCCACCGAATCCTTCTCGCCCCTAGCGTCTCGGCCATAAAACTGGTCGCGTCCTTCGGCAGATCCGAGCACGGCCACGAATGAGCCACTTTTACCGGCGAATGCGAGAGCAAAGTGTCCTATCCCGGCCCTGATCAGACCACGGGGAGGATTGGCCGGCTGTGCAGCGCCCCCAAAATCGCTATGCCGTACCTGCGACGCCTCTCGAGGCGATCGGCGAATCAGCCTCGAGATCTTCGATGCGCTTCGCGACGTTGCCTGGGAGCTTCGTTCTTCTGGCAATCCGGTCGTAGGCGACAGGCACCACAAAGAGCGTAAAGAGCGTTCCAAATGTCACTCCAGCAAAGACCGTAACCCCGATTGAAAATCGCCCACCCGAGCCCGCGCCCCCGCCAAACATCAGGGGCAGCGCGCCGATTGCCGTAGACAAGCCGGTCATCAGGATCGGTCGCAGGCGCGTCGCGGCCGCCTCGACCACGGCTTCTCGGAACTCGAGCCCCGAGGCGCGAAGTTGATTCGTAAACTCGACGATCAGGATTCCGTTCTTGGCCGAAAGTCCGATCAGGATGGTCATGCCGATCTGGCTATAGATATTCATACTTCCACCGAATGTCCACAGCCCAAATAACGCGCCCGCAATCGCAAGGGGGACGGTCAACATGATGACGACCGGATGGATAAAGCTCTCGAACTGGGCTGCCAGGACCAGGAACACGATCAAGAGTGCCATGCCGAAAGTGAAGTAGGCGGCAGACGTGGACTCGCGGAACTCGCGCGACACCCCCTTGTACGCGATCTGCACCGTCGAAGGCAGCTCGTCACGGGCCAGCGCGACCAAATCATCGAGCACGCCTCCCAAGGTATACCCCTGAGCGACGCTGCCCTGGAGGGTCGCCGCTGAAAGACGGTTGAGCCGGCGGAGCGAACCCGAGTCCGCGATTTCTCGCGTCGACACGAGGTTCGAGAGCGGAATCAGTTTATCCGTGCGCAGCGAACGCACGTAGAGATTTTCGAGGTCGTGGGGGTCTCGCCGTTGTTCCTCGCCTGCCTGCAGGATCACGGGATACTCCTCGCCCCGATCGACGAAGGTGCCGACCTTTCGTGAACCTAACATCGTTTCGAGCGTGCGACTGATCTGTCCGATCGAGACACCCAGATCCGCGGCACGTGCACGGTCGATCTCCACGCGGATTTCCGGTCGCGTTGGTTTGAAGTCGCCGTTAGGGGCTAGCAGCCCGGGCACTTCCTCGGCGCGTGCGAGCAGACGCTCTAGCCATTCGCCTGCCTGCTCGTGGCTGCTGGCGTTGAGGACAAATTGCACCTGGCGCCCCATGCCCCGCGAGCCCAGACCGCCGGGACTTCGTCCGAACACCCGGACACCGGCGATCGAAGCCGACTCCCGCGCGAGCATTCCCATGATCTCGTCGGCTGAGTACTCACGATCCTCCCAGTGCTCGAGCACGATGATCCCCATCGCAGAGTTCATTGAGTCTCCGGCCCCGAAGCCGGGCACGCGCGTAATTGCGTTCCTAATCTCGCCGCGCTCGACGAGCGGGAAGAGTACGCGCTCTTCAACTTGCCGAAGGTGGTCGACGGTGTAATCGAAGCTGGCACCTTCTGGCCCAAAGAGCATCATCATAAAGGCGCCGCGGTCTTCGCTGGGCTCGAGCTCAGTCGGAACCTCGCGGAAGAGAAGTCCAACCGACACGATCGAAACCACAAGCGCGACGACGACGACCAGCGGGCGACGCAGGCTGGCGGCGAGCAGCTTCGCATAGCGATTCCTAATCGCGTCGAGCCCCCGCTCGGCCACTCTCGCAAGCGGGGCCTTCTTCTCCTTTCTCACCAGCAGCTTCGAACAAAGCATCGTTGAAAGGCTGAGCGCAACGAAGCTAGAGATGGCGACAGTGGCCGAGATCGTGATCGCGAGTTCACGAAATAAACGACCCGTCGCGCCCCCGAGAAATGCGATCGGCACGAACACGGATATGACGACGAGTGTCGTCGCTACTACAGCGAAGCCCACTTCTCGCGCACCCCGTTTGGCGGCGAGCAAGGTTGGCTCGCCGAGCTCAATTCGCCGTTGCACATTTTCGAGCACAACAATCGAATCGTCCACCACGAGCCCGATGGAGAGAACGAGCGCGAGCAGTGTCAGCAAGTTGAGCGAAAGGCCGAACGCGAACAGAAAACTCATGCTGCCAATGATGCAGATGGGAACCGTGATGGCTGGAATCAATGCGGCCCGGCTCGTCCCAAGGAAGAGATAGATCACGATGAACACGAGAGTCATTGCGAGCGCGAAAGTCGTGTAGACCTGATCCACGGAGGCCTGCACATATTCGGAACTGTCCCAGGACATCGTGAGTTCGAGGTCGTCCGAGATTTCTGCCTGAACGCTTGCCAGTTCCTCACGCACGAGAGTCGCGACCGAAGTCGTATTTGCGCCGGACTGCTTGACGATCCCAATGCCCAGTCGAGGCTCGCCATTTCCGCGGTAGTAGGTGCGCCATTCCTCGGGGCCAAGTTCAACCTTGGCGACCTCCCCGAGCTGAACGAGATATCCATCCTCACCACGGGCGATGACTAGGCCCTGAAAATCATTGACTGTCCGATAGCCACGCTCGACGCGAACCGCGAACTCGCGTTGACTCGATTCGAGGCGACCTGCAGGTAAATCTACGTTTTCTCTTCGCAGAACGGCTTCTACATCCGCGACCGAAATCCCACGCGCCGCCAGTGCAACGCGGTCAAGCCAAATGCGCATAGCAAATCGGCGGTCGCCGGAGAGACGTACGCGCGCGACTCCATCGAGTACCGAAAAGCGGTCCACGAGGTAGCGCTCGGCATAGTCCGTGAGGTCGAGGGCATCTTGCGTAGCACTGCCCAAGCTGAGCCAGAGAATCGGGCTCGCATCTCCCTCAGCTTTGTAAATCTCTGGCGGATCGGCTTCATCAGGCAGGTCATCAATGGCCCGCGCTATGCGTTCCCGCACGTCGTTGGCGGCGTCTTCGAGGTCACGGGAGAGCTCGAACTCAATCGTGATATTCGAGGCGCCGTCGTTGCTGGTAGACTCGATCGTACGGAGCCCCTCGATTCCGTTTAGACGGTCTTCCAGCGGCTTCGTGATTCGGCTCTCAATCACCGCTGAGGATGCACCAAGGTATGTGGTCGAGACGGACACGATCGGCGGGTCGACGTCGGGCATTTCCCGCAGTGGGAGGCGGCCCACAGAAAGGATTCCGAAAGCGACGATCAGCAGGGAGAGCACCGTAGCGAGCACCGGTCGCTCGACGGATACGTCTGAGAGAAACACGGCCGCCTATCCCCTCGCCTTGGCTTTGCTGAGAATGTCGCTCTGACGCGGACCGCGCGGCACGATCTCGACCGCACTCCCGGGGCGGAGAATCGACCCGCCCTCTGATACGACGCTTTCGTCTCCGTCGAGTCCTTCGACGACCTCGACGAGACCGTTCTCACGACGCCCGGTCGTAAGCTCGATCCGGTCCGCACGTTTTTCCGAATTCACCACGAACACAAACCGACGCTCGCCGATTGGCACGATCGCTTCCTCAGGAATTGCCAGCCGCCTCTCTCTATTCGCCGTCAGCTCCACCGAAACTAACATTCCCGGCCTCAGAGCGCGCTCCGGATTCGGCAGGTCCGCTCGAACGCGAACGGACCGTGTATCGGGATCGACGCGCGTATCAATCGCGCGCACCGTGCCCTCAAATGCACGATCCGGATAAGCCGCCGTGGTCGAACGCACCACAAGTCCAACAGACAGGATCGACAGAAACCGCTCAGGCACGCCGAAATCGATCTTGATCACGTCGATATCATCTAGCGTCGTAATCATGTCGCCCGGCTGCACGAGCGTTCCCGGGCTCACTGAACGCATGCCGAGTACGCCTGCGAAGGGGGCACGGATCAATCGGTCGTGCATGCGTGCACGCAGCTCGTCGAGGCGAGCCCGCGCGGCGTCGAGCGCTGTCGCGCGGACGTCCATTTGTGCCTCCGATAATGTGCCATTGCGGCTCATCTCCATGGCCCGCTCGTACTGCCGCTCAGCCTCACCGAGATTCGCTCTGACTTCACTCAGCTGAGCTGACTCTTCCCGGCTCGTGAGTTCGACGAGCACATCTCCCTTGGCGACAACCTGTCCGTCGTCAAAGTAAACGCGGCTCACGGTTTCGGTCACCTGAGCCGAGACGACGATCGACTCATTCGAGCCCGCGGTTCCGAGCGCCTCGATACGGTCGACGAATTCGTGGTTCGAAGGCTTTTCGATGACGACAGGAACCGTTCGTGGGCCGCGCGCAGCGGTCTCTGCGCCTTGCGAATCGTCGCTACAGCCCAGAGGGACAGCGAAGAGCGCAGCGGCTCCTAGACAACTCACGATCTGGCCGAGGATGCCTGAGTACTTCAGTAAATTCGCTGACATGCTATCTCCGAGTGGGCGCGGGCGGATGGTAGCTTCTCAGAAGACCCGTTGAGCATTCTCTGGCATTAACTTCGCACGGGGAGCACGCGCTGACCGCTACGAAGAAACCCGAGTTCACTATTTGGGCGTGAATGTCTCGGCGCTCGACGCGATATGATCCCAAGGGTTAGGGCTACTCGGCCTGGCCATCTGCAGGAGCGTCGAGAGTGTCGGCTTCCCCGCTCTGTCGTTACAAGTTCCGGTCCACGAGGTAATGCTCCCGGCCGCTCCGAAGCTGGCCGAGAATGAGAATACGCTCGCGACGGTGTGCTTCTGACCTCCCCCGGAGTTGAGCCATCCGACGACCGGGAACCAAATATTAGGCAAAGCTGCGAGCCCGTAGCGGCCACGCAAAGCGCCCGTCTCCGCATCCACCGATTCGATCTCGAAGGTCGAGGCGAACTCGTTCTGCCAAGCGCCAATTGGATGAAGACAATCCACTGGGGTCGCGGCATTAGCGGCGGGCGAGGCGAGGCTCAGCCCCACGATGGCAGCCAGGAGGAGGAAAGCGAAGATCGAGATTCTCATGGGTTGGACCTTTCTTAAGTGTGCTTACGGAGCTTGCGGGCCGCGCCCGAGCGCTGCCTCTCGTGTGACAGCTTCTCATGACAGACCCGCCGACGGATCATGTGGAGATCAACGCCGCAAAACTCGCTCTGCAGTGCCGCAAAGGCGTCGATTCCCCACTGCTCAACCGCCCACCAGCCAGGCCCCGTCGCCGTAGATCACCTCGTCATCCAAAATCACGGATTTGGTAATAACGAAGACGTCGACATGATGTCTCGCGGTCTTCTTTCTAATATTCGGTTTATTGAAGCTCGGGTGTTTGGCACCCAGCGACACGTGCACTCCGCACATCCGCTCGAAAGTGCCAACATCACTCACGAATCGCTCCTGGCTGAACGCTCGGTTCATCCCGAAACCAAGTTCGCGGAGCCAGACTTCGCCATCGTCTGTACGAATATTACTGAGGACCTGATCGAACTCGGGCGTAGAATCGATCGCGCTCGTCACGCGTCCTTTCTCGACGACTAACGTGATCGGGTGATCCGGCTTGTTGACCGAAAACGAGCGATCACCAAAGAAGGAGATCCGAACGCGGCCGTAAACCGCCTCCAGGTCGGTCGATTCCGTAAATACTTCGCCGATGGGATACTGCCCACCGATGTTGTCGAGTTCGCTGTAGTCACCCACGTTTAGCTTGGCCGGCTCGAGCCCCTTAGGAAAGTGGAGCTCCTCCCCACCGCTATCGATGATCGCGACCTTCGTGCGATCGATTCGCTCTTTTAAGGCGCGGCCAACGCCGCGGTAGTAGTCGCGGTCGTAGGCAAGCGAGTCGATGTAGATCAATCCCTCCGGCCCCGGCAACCGCGCCAGGTGCGGATGTTCGATCACCTTGAGCGATCGCTTGAACAGCTCGACTCGAATCCGAAACGCATCCAATCGAAAACTCGTAGATTGGATAAGTACAACCAGGTCGCCGGGCGTAAGCTCCTCGAACGCGGCAAGGACCGCATCGGACTCCGCCGGATCGAACTCGATAAACTTTGCATCAGGCAGACAGCGTCTATAGGCCTGTGTCAGCGCGACCGAAAGCTCACTCTCCCCGTCCCAGACCACGATCGCAGCATCCCGGCTCTCGTACTCAATCGCAAACGACAAGACATCCCCAATGTTGTTCTCCGCCAGATCGATTGCGGAATCGGAAATGCTGGGGTGAAGAGATTTCTGATCCATATCTTTTGAAGCATAGCCGAGAGCGTCGGACTGATGCTCCAGCCGGTGAGAGTCTTTCCAATTCCGACACTGCTCGCATACCTGGGCCTGATGCTGTTCGTACAGTCAGGCATTTCTCTGGACGTGGCCGACCTCTGTGCAATTCGCCTGCACCGAGGACAAACAAATAAAACTCACCCTAGCAAGCGCTAGAATCTAGTCGTAAGGCCGTACTGCCAACGAACTCCCGAACTCATACTCCACTCAGCGAGCGCGTCATGAACCAGCCGATCGAGCATCGAATTCCTTTCGCGCATGGTGGTGCCGGCCGGTCCGGCCTATTCGTGCACCTCAACGGACTGGCGACGCTTTTCCTTCTGGTTTTTTCGGTCTGCATCTCGTCTTTACCCAGTGCCGCTGCTGAGGCAAACCTTCCCCCGCCGACGACTGCCACGATGACCAATCTTGTCGCTGGTGATGCACTGTGGACCCAACGCGCCAACACACTCTCCGGGAACCTGGCCGTATCTGCCTCAATCGAAGCCGCGATAGAGCGATACGAAGCTGCAGGACGAGACGAACCGACAGCCTTAGAACCCCGCTGGAAGCTACTCCGCGCACTTCACTATTCCGTTGACTTCGCCGACCGCGACGATGACGCGAAACAAGCGAGCGTGAATCAAGCCGTCGCCATCGCCCATGAATCCATTCGACTCCTAGAGAGCGAAGAAGGTTCAAATCGCGATCGAGCGCGACTCTATTTCTGGAGCGGCATAGCCTGGGGAACCAAAGCTGGCCGTGTCGGACTCCTCACGGTCGTCCGCGAAGGACTCGCTACGCGCATGCATGATTTCGCTGAGAGCGCCCTAGAGCTCGATCCTTCCGTGGAACAGGGCGGGTCATTACGGCTTCTATCTCGCCTACACGCCACGCTCCCGCGAGTCCCTTTCGTTTCGGGATGGGTCGATCGTACGAAGGCGCTCGGCTTCGCAGAAAGGGCCTTGGCCCTTGATCCTGACCATTCCGGGAATCAATTAATTATGGCCCTCACGCTTCTAGAAATGACGCCCAGTCGCGAAAGCGACGCCCGGGCATTTCTCGAAAGTGTTTCGAACGGCACGCCCCGGATCGACTTTCTCGTAGAAGATCTCGCCATTCAGGCGCAAGCCGCTTCGCGAATCGACGAACTCAACCGCGAGTCGCAATGAGTTCCATAGAATCTACCGGGCGGAAACCTGGCTCTACGGATACCCAATCCAAACGCCACTCAACGGCAATCGCGTCGCCCTTGTTCTACGATGGCGCGCCTCGGTAACGAACGTATCAAAGACAAAGGATTCGATTATGCGTATTGGCGTTATGTCCGGTGCATCCCCTGGTCTCGATGGCAGCATCAATGGCCTCGTCGCCCGAGCCAAGGACCTCGATTCCCGCGGATTTCACTCGCTCTGGATGGCGAACATCTTCGGACACGATGCCATCATGGCCCAGGCGATCGTCGGCCGAGAAACTAAGAACATCGAACTCGGCACGGCCGTTGTCCCTAGCTACCCCCGACATCCGCACGCTATGGCGCAGCAATGCCTTACCGCCCAAGAAGCTTGCGGAGGACGCTTCACATTAGGGCTCGGCCTATCTCACCAGATCGTCATCGAAAACATGTTTGGCATGTCGTACGAAAAGCCAGCTCGCCACATGCGCGAGTACATGGGAGTGCTTGGCCCGCTACTACGCGGGAAGCCCGCCGCATTCAAGGGCACGCAGTACAACGTCAACGCCTCGGTTGATATACCCGGTGCGCCCCCCGTAAGCGTGCTCATCGCCGCACTGGGCGATCAAATGCTAGCGATTGCAGGACAGTCTTCAGACGGCACGATTTTATGGATGACGGGTACCCAGACCATCGAATCGCATATCGGCCCTAAGGTCCGTGCCGCGGCAAGTGAAGCCGGCCGCCCCGAACCACGCATCGTCGCCGGATTCCCGATCGCCGTCACAGACAACCCGGACCTCGCCCGCGAACGCATCGCCGAAGGCCTAACGGTTTACGGCACCCTTCCCTCCTACCGAGCGATGCTCGACAAGGAAGGCGCCGCAGGTCCCGCAGACATAGCCATAGTGGGCAACGAGGCCGAAGTGTCCAAGTCCCTCGACCGCTTGCGCGACGTCGGCGTGACCGACTTCGATGCTGCGATCTTCCCCGCCGAAGAAGACACCGATCGTCGCACTCTTGAGCTGTTGCAAAGCCGGCTCTAGATCGACTTAGGGTTATCGTGGGCGTATCTCGCGGTCCCAGCCCGCGGTCAAAGCCCTTTATTCCACAGCGATCGAGCTCGGAGCCCAAGACGAGGGCACACCCGGCCCACGGGGAGAAGGCTTCTTCGCTGCGTACTTTCGCGACCTCGACGGAAACAAGCTCAACGTATTCGTACTCGGCTAGAGGGTCAGGCGTTATTCCGCAGCACCTTGCCGGCGCGCTCGCCGGTCAGTTCCCCTTCGGACACGATCACGCTTCCGTTGCAGATTGTCGCACGGTAGCCCTGCGCCTTCTGAATCAAGCGCGGCACGCCGCCCGGGAAGTCGTTCACCAACTTCGGTTGTCCCTCCACGACGACGTCGATGTCGATCACGTTGACATCGGCACGCATACCGATCGCCAAAGTGCCGCGATCGCCAAAGCCCAGAATGCGGGCCTGCGCGCTCGTCAGCATCCGGATCGTCTCGGCCAAACTAAATGTGCCCTTCTCCCGATGCCAATGCGAAAGCATGAAGGTCGGCCAGCCGGCATCGATAATCTGAGTAAGATGCGCACCCGCATCGCCGAGGCTCGGCAATACCCAATCGTTCTTAAGAAACTCTTCCACGGCGTCGTAGTCGTGATTGAAGAAGCGGACATGAAAGAGTGCCTCGCCGTCACTCTCATCCATAGTTCGCAGCCAGGTTTCCGCGGGATGTTCCCCCGCGGCTTCGGCAAGTACGGGAAGGCTTTCGCTTTGGTCCTTGTCGTAGATAGGTGCTTCACCGTCACCCAACGAAAAGAAGTTGGGCGCAAACATGTCAACGAACTTTGACCCTTTGGCTTCTTTGATCAGCTTCGCGCGCGTTTTCTCGTCTCGGATCGCATCGAGACGTTCCGAGAAGTCGAGCTCGACGAGAGTTTTCCACCCGGGCGTCATGGAGCCGGGAACGAATGTATCCGGCGGCATGACCATGATATTAGTTTTAAGACCCGACAAGAACCCACCAGAGCGCGGCAACGTCAATGCAGTGACATCAAGCCCCTCCGCTCGCATCCCCTCAACGTGGTTCGCATAAGCATTCGCCTTGCCATCAGGACCGGGAACATGCGGCGCCGTAAAAATGGCGCGGGTGTTGGCCGCACGAGCTTGTTCGCAAAGTAGGTCCATTTCGGATCCGAATCTCGAGTATTCAAGAACGTTCTGTACCAAGCCATTATTCTCGCCAAGTGCCTTGGCGATAGCGACCATCTCGTCGGTCTTGGCAAAAGTGCCGGGAATATTGCGTCCGTCAGGCATGCGGTGCGCCAACAGCCGGCTACTCGAAAATCCGACAGCACCCTCTGCGACGGATGTTCCGACTAACTCGGCCATCTGCTCTATCTCGTCGGATGTCGGTTCCCCGGCGACACCCCGCTCCCCCATCACGTAGGTCCGGATCGCACAATGCCCCACCAAGCCCGCCACGTTAATGGCTGGAGCGAGCCTTTCGAGCGAGTCGAGATATTCGCCGTAACTTTCCCAATCCCAGGGCAAGCCCGCGAGGATGGTGTCACTAGGAATGTCCTCGACCGACTCCATCATGCCCGCCAGTACTTTACGATCTTCCGGCTTGCAGGGCGCAAACGTTACGCCGCAGTTGCCGAGAAGCGCCGTCGTAACGCCGTGCCAGACGACAGGAGTGAGCGCCGGATCCCAGCCCACCTGCGCGTCGAGATGCGTGTGAAGATCAATAAAGCCCGGAGTCACCGCATGACCTTCAGCATCGATCTCGCGCGTCCCCTCGCCCTCAATGACCCCCATCGCCACAATCGTGTCACCGTCGATCGCGACGTCTCCAATAGAAGGCTCGGCTCCCGTTCCATCTACGATGAGGCCACGGCGAATGATGAGATCGTAGGTCATTAAATTGCTCCTAGGGGTGGGGGACGCCGGACGTTAACAGATGACAATCACGAACAGACGGGACGCGAGTCACACACGAACTCCGTCCGCACCGCAGCTTTCTGGCTTCACCCTGATTGTGCATTCGGGCATCGAACCGAGATGCTCACCTATGGCTGCACGCATCCCAGCCGGCCCAAGCAATCGCTAGACTCGCGCTATGCAAACAGAAAATCTCTTCTGCCTATCGGGACAAGGAAACTCCGAAGATCTCGCGTGCGGAGCCGTCTATCTTCCGTACCGTGCTGCGCTCCGCTCCACCGCACAAGCCATTGGCGCCGATTGTGATTGCGATCCCACGACTGTGGACCCATGAGCAGCCACCCAGTACTGCGCGCTACCCAGAAGTGGATTGATGAAGTCGTCGTCGGCTTGGGCTTTTGCCCATTTGCAAGCGCCTCGATCAAAGCCGGCGGGCTGCGTCTGGAACTGTGCGCCACGACGGAAGTTGAAGACCTCTGTCGTCTGCTCGTCGACGAACTGGTTTTCCTACAGTCCCAGAAAGGCGAGACCTACGACAGTACTCTGCTCGTACATCCGAACTTGTTGTCGGACTTCGCAGTCTTCAACGAGTTCCTCGGGATGTGCGAAGACATTCTCGCCGGGCTTTCCCTCGAAGGCGTATTTCAGATAGCCAGCTTTCACCCACGCTATTGCTTTGCAGACGCGGATGAAAACGACGTCGGGAACTACACCAACCGATCGCCCTACCCCATGCTCCACATATTGCGGGAAGCAAGTGTAACCGAAGCGGTTGCCGACCACGTAGACCCTGCCGGGATCCCCCAGAAGAACATTCAGAAGCTTACGACTCTAAGCGTGGCAGAGATGGAAGCCATGCTTCAAGGCTGCAGGGGCTAAGCCGGTTGGTGGTACTTTCACTTTGAGGGCAGCGCGGCGGACCTGAGTGCGATCTCTTCCTAAGGCTGGCGGAAGAGGCTAGGCAGTCATGTTGTTATCAGTGTTTTGGATATCGGAGAATCGACCGAATAGGCTTCATCGCGGAAGCAATCGGTACAGCCAGACCTCATCGAGGGTTTGCGGGTCCCGCGAGAAAGACCCTTTGGCAGCCCAGACTTTTGCGAATGCCACGCGCTCAGCATCACCCGACACGCGTTCCGCGCGGAGCTCGTAGACCAAGCCATCTCGGCGAAAACGCACGCGCGGATCAGCTTCCATGTCCTCGACCCAGCGAGTCTTCGTGTCGCCCGCATAGACGTAAAGGTGTTCGCCAACGATCGTGTACGCAATATTGACCGAATAGGGCACCGCCGGGTTCGTCTCCAGCTGAATCACACTCACCGACTTCTTCCACTCTCCCCAACTCTCAGGTGCGGCCACGACGTCTCCAGAAAGCACCCCGCCCCCAAGAAAGGGAAGCGGGCCATTGCAGCCTGTGGCGACGCAAAGAAATAACAAGAGCGGTGCGACGCGTGTATATATGGCCATGAAACTTCCTTTTCTACGATTGCATGGGGGACGCTAGCAACAAGCCGAATGTCGTACCTCCCACATCATTGTCTAAGGGGGTCTAGAGAACCTCGCCCTACACACCACATACGTATGCACTATTCCCAGCAGCCAGCCTCTCACGTTGCGTATCTCGCCGGTCACTACCCGACCCCCTCGATTCTGCCTAAGATCCGCCCTCCCTGTTAAGGAGTCTCTCGATGGCCCAGCGTCCCTACGAACACATCCTCTATGAAGTGGAGCGCGGCCGCGCGCGGATCACGCTGAACCAGCCTAAGCGACGCAACCCACTCTCGTCGGCTCTGCTATCGGAACTCGTCGATGCGCTCTGGGAAGCCGACGATGACCGAGCGGTGCATTGCGTGATCTTGCGGGCGAATGGTCCCGCATTCTGCGCTGGCTACGATCTCGCGCCGCCTAAGCCGCAACGAGACGACGACGTCAATCGTCGTACCGGCAGAGGGATCGACGAAGACAGCTGGAATCTCGAACATATCCAACGACAGCTTCGTACCCTTTGGAACATGCATAAGCCAACAATCGCTCAGGTCGCAGGCCATTGTCTCGCCGGCGGAACGGATCTCGCGCTCTACTGCGATCTCGTCATAGTCGCCGATGATGCCAACATCGGCTTTCCTCCGCTGCGCAACATGGGTTCGCCCCCGAACCACATGTGGCTCTACAACTGCGGACCACAGTGGACCAAGCGCCTGCTTCTAACCGGGGACACGATCAGTGGAAAAGATGCTGCCAAGATCGGCTTCGCGCTCAAGTCCGTTCCACGCGATCTTCTCGAGGCCGAGGTCGAAGGACTCGCTGACCGACTCGCGCATATCGACACGGCGCTGCTCGCTGCGAACAAGCGCATCGTGAACCTGGGCCTCGAGCTCATGGGCGCGGATACGCTTCAAAGACTCGCCTCCGAAAATGATGCCCGCGCGCATACTGCGCCCGCCGCCCGTCAAATGTTTAAAGACTTGGCTGCGAACGGCATCCGAGAAACCATCGCAGAGCGTGATGCGCCGTTTGGCGACGGTCGAGCGCGAGTAGAAGGGCCTGAGATCAGGGACGAAGACGGCCGTTTGGTCGACCCTAACTAGACCGCAGCAGGTCGGAACACGACGGCTAAGCCGCCCGGTCCAGATTCGCTCAGTCCAGAACGTCGAGCAGCTCAACCTCGACTGCTTGAGCACCCGATCCACCATCGCGCCGCTGAGCCACGATCAGGCGCCCAGTAAGCTGAAATTCGCGGAACGAAACACCAGCAAGGTCCGAGGTCCTCAGATTCCAAATATTTTCACCACAGCCCCCGCTCACGTCGATCCGGGATCGAATTCGCTCAGACCTCGGCCGAAAACGTCACAGTGGTCGAACTGTATGAGCTTATGTGTTCCGATGTGAGATAGTCCCGGTCGTGGAAACCAAATTCGACTCGTTACCCCTCTCCTCAGCATTGCTCGGCGTGATCCAGGAGTTGGGGTACACGCAACCTACGCCGATTCAAGCCGCAAGCATCCCGACGCTCGTGGCCGGCACCGACCTCATCGGACAATCCAAAACTGGCAGCGGAAAGACCGCTGCATTTGCGCTCTCTATCCTAGAGCGCATCAGCCTTCCGCTTCGCGAAACGCAGGCACTCATTTTGTGCCCGACCCGTGAACTTTCAGCGCAGATAACGCGCGAGTTTCGCACCCTCGGACGCAAGCATCCTGGCTTTACCGTGACGGGGCTCGTTGGCGGGCAACCCCGGAAGGCGCAGAGAGACGCGCTGGCTCGTGGGACTCATGTTGTGGTCGGCACGCCAGGACGAGTACTAGACCATTTACAGAAGCGATCATTGGAGACTCACAGGATCCTTACGCTCGTCCTCGATGAGGCAGACCGTATGCTCGATATGGGCTTTGGGCCGGACGTCGAGACGATCATTGGCGAACTCCCTAAATCGCGTCAGACGGTTCTGTTCTCGGCGACGATTCCGGAATTGATTACCGACATCTGCAATACGCATATGCAGAATCCGGTACGCGTTCGCATCCAAGAGCCCAAAGAAGCCAGCGTCGGAATCCGTCAACTTCGGCTTATTTCGAGGCCCGATGAAAAATTTCACTCGTTATGTTGGCTGCTCAACAAGTTCCCGCATAACTCCGCAATCATCTTCTGTAATCTCAAAAAAACGGTGATTGAAATCACTAACAAGCTTGAGAAGGCCGGCTTGAGCGTCGGACGTCTCGATGGCGACCTCGAACAATTCCATCGGGATCAAATCCTCGCACGCTTCCGCAATCAGAGCGTGCGGCTATTGGTCGCAACCGATGTCGCGGGGCGAGGGATTGACGTCGAGGGTCTAGATCTCGTGGTCAACTACGAGCTTCCTAAGCAGACCGACATCTACGTACACCGGATCGGACGCACAGGCCGTGCAGGCAGCACAGGCGTGGCGATCAGCCTTATCAGCCGCAACGATGAAAAGCGTATACGCGAGCTCGAATCAAGCGCAGGCGTCGAACTCGAAGTCCTCGAAAAAGGCCCAGTCAATCGGTCGGATGCCGGCACCCTACTCCGCCCGCTCGCACATCCATGTGCAATGCAGACGATCCTGATTTCGGGCGGCCGCAAAGATAAAGTGCGTGCCGGAGACATCCTTGGAGCGCTCACGGGAGATGCGGGACGGATAGCCGGTACCGACGTTGGGATGATCGAGATTCAAGACAAGTTGACATATGTGGCGGTTGCGCGGTCGGTCAGCCGGCAAGCAGTACAGCGCTTGAATAACGGCCGCATTAAGGGCAAGCGCTTCCGTGCGACCCTCGTGGAAACCCAGGAGATAGACGAGGAAAAGGCTGAGGCAGACTCACGGAAGAAAAAATCGATAAACAGCCGAGCGTCTCGGTCGCGCTAAACCAAAGTCTTCTTCAAAAGGCGCCGGGAATTCGCCTGTCTCCTGATATTTCGAGCCCCGGTCGAGTCGCGAAAGCTGTCGATAGTGGGGGGCTCGAAGTCTTGCTCACCATGATCACGTAGATCTCGCGTGGAGCCCGCCCGGCTCACGCGTAATCCGGAGCGAGGACCTCTATCCGTATCCGATGAGCGAGTGCCTAGCAGTGTCGGCCAGGGTCCTCCCCAGCTCCAGCCTTAGTTTCGTTGCTGATGCCAACTGGTTTCTTCCCGCCAGTATCGAAAACCTGCATCGTCGCGCTCCAACTCGGTCTAAGGATATCCAATCGCTTCTGGGCGAAACCTCGGGAGGCTCCTCGATCGCCTATATGCGGTCCTTCGGCTCAGCGAGAGTGATCGGGGAGTTCCGTGATTCGACGACGGGCACGACCCTACTTTACTGTGCAGCGAATCGCGAACCCGGTAGGAGCAGGGAATCTGGCCAAGATTCGCTCGGTCAGGTGATCATCAGCGTCGCTTGAAAATCATGCGAACTCTCCAGCTGTGGAATCGTATTGGCGCCGGGGCGGGCGCTCATGGCGGCCAATCCACTGATCGCATTGCTATAGCATGCAGACTAAAGCTAGCCTGCCGAATAATGCGCTCGTCCTCGACCTCTCCAGCGTTTCCAGACTTCGCCCCTCGGTTTCCGTGGTGGGGACCAGACCTCCAAACCCTACGCAACGTCGTGCGCGGAGCCGTACGCAAGCCGCACCTCGAAGAGGAGCCTGCACGGCTGCTTCTCCCAATGCGGGATGGGAGCGGGGATCAACTCGTAGGACAATATCTGGCCGCCCAGCAGCGCTCCTCCAGTCGAAACGAAGCGCCCTTGGTCGTTCTCGTCCATGGTCTTGGGGGATCTTCCGACAGCGCCTACATCCAAACCACGTCAGCCCATCTACTCGAGCTTGGTTACCCCGTTTTGCAACTGAACCTCCGCGGCGCGGGAGAGAGTCGCCCGCTGTGTCGAGAGCAGTATCACGCGGGCCGGAGCCGCGACCTGCACGATGCCCTCGGTGGCTTGCCGCCAGACTCCGTACGAAATGGAATCGTGGTTGTCGGCTATTCGCTAGGCGCAAACATGGTGCTGAAATACGCAGCGGAACATGGCGCGGAACACGGCGGCCTAAGGGCGGCGATCTCGATCTCGGCGCCCATCGACCTCGAAGCTTCCTCGCTTCGATTCTTGGATGCCCGCAACCGCTTCTACCATACGCACCTCCTCGACGGCATGAAAAAAGAAATGCTCTCGACGCC
>DGPZ01000033.1 GCA_002390675.1 Deltaproteobacteria bacterium UBA4427 | reverse complement strand
TGGCCAGTGCCGGAGTGCCATCACTAAACATGTTGGGGATCGTGACCTGGGCCTGCGCGGAACTGGCCGCGCTGAGCAGTAGAACGAGGAGAAGTATCGAGGTGCGGAGCATGATTGGGAGTCCTTTGAAACGGGGCTGAATGGATTCACGATTAGACCAGAATCAGGACGTGGAAGCCACTTGCTCGACAGCAAGTTCAAGCGGCCAGAAGATTAGCTCCGAGAGAAAAAGAGTGAAAAAGTCTCCGGCCAGGTAAAGAAGGATTCTTGCCTTTGATCCCAGGTGGACTCCATCAGAGTATTGGTACCGAACCCTCGTGTGGCCATTTGGCTCGTCGTATGCTGACCCGCCTGTACGAAGAACCGACTCCACCTCTGCTCTATGCATCCCTACCGTGACAAATTCATCATCCGTGGGCCCAGGCTGGTTCAGCGCCACCCAAGATGCGCAGCCTGACGAAATACTCGCGGAGGCGGCGCTCGCGGTTGTGCCCGAGCCTAATACCGCGCTCGTAAGCGGGATGGGGTTCGCGGTGCTTAGCGGGTCGCGGCGCGCTCGGGGCCCAGGAAGGGGCCGAGTACCTCCATCGGAGCCTAGTTGTCGAATGTCGAATATCCGCCACGCCTCGCGCAACCAAAAATTCTTTTGAACCTGTGTCAATACTTTCGCAGCGAAGAAACCCATCATGTTATGGTGAGGTGACGCTCGTCAACGAACGCGTCGCGAGACCGCGAAGTTGCTCATCCTATTTCAAGCACGACTGTACTCGTTGAAACGCCACGCGAATCGATCCAGCTCTGGAGACCAAATGAACCGTTCCTCGCTCACCATTCCCCTGAAATCGCTTTGGATGCTCGCAATTCTGGTCGGCTCTTTCGGCATCGCTTCCAAATCGCTCGCTGTCGACCACTCGGTGACTTGGGCGTTCGGCACGTCCCAGCCCCCGATTGCTGCGACTGTGGGCGACACGATCACATTCACCTACGCCACTGGTCACAACGTCCAACAGTTTCCGGATCAGGTAAGCTTTGGCGGATGCGATTTCACCTCGGCGACTTTACTTCAAGGGACCGGCCCACTGGTTGTCGCGCTGTCAAGCGCGGGGACTTTCTACTACGGCTGCAGTGTCGGATTTCATTGCGCCAACGGCGGCATGTCACTCGAAGTCTCGGTGGCGCCCGCACCGGCTGTCCCCGGAGCGAACCCGATTTTCGTCCTTCTCGGGCTTGTGTGCGCCGGCCTGTTGGCCGTAAGAGCTGGGGCCCGGAAGGGGCCGAGTACCTCCATCGGAGCCTAGTTGTCAGAATGTCTAATATCGGTGGCGCGGAAAACGCGGCTTAAAACTCCTATCTGCGCGATCCTTCCGCACTCAAGCGGACGACCCCGACGGAAGCAGGGCGCGAGTCATACCTCGTTGGGGACCGCGAAATAGTCCTGGTAGGCCTGGAACTGGGCGCGCTCGGCCGCGATCTGTTCGGCCTGGGAGCGGTTGTACTCGAATTTGCCGTGCTTGCCCTTCGGCTTGTTCTCCAGGTAGCGCCGAATGGCCGCCCCGGTTTCGTCGGTAAAGGGCAGTCCCAGATCTGTGTGGCAGCGCGCGATCGTGTCGGCGGGATCCGTCATGAAGTCGGCGTAGAGCACGTTCGATACATACCCGGGGCGTAGGGTCCCGTCCTCCATCCACTTCATCAAATTCGTCTGAGTCTGCGCGCGTCCGTCGGCCATGACGAGCTCGTCGAGCATCCCGCCGCCCCAGGGATCATCCGTTCGCCACCAGAAGATCGTCCCCATCACGTTCGTGAAGGAGTCCGAGACCGTGATCGGATCGCGATGGGTGAGCACGATCTTCGCGTCCGGGTAGTACTCGAGCACCTCCGGGATGTAGTCGATCCAGATCGGATTCTTGAGCAGCCAGTGCGGCTTCTTGTATTTCCATTGAAGGAGCTTCAGATAGCGCTGGTGCCAGCGGATCGTATAGGACACGTCCTGTTGCTGGAGATACTCCGCGTAGGACGGGATCTGGAACGAAAACACGAAGACGTTGGAGAGGAAACAGGGGTAGAGGTACTCGGCGCACTCGACCGGGAGTCGACCGCCGAATTTGTGCATGGCCTTCCATTCGGGGGTGACCCGGTCGAAGATCGTGATCAGCTTGTCGGCGCGCTCGATGCGGGGGTCCGTCGCGTAGGTCGCTTCTTCGGGCGAGGGGCTGGGGAACATCGCCTCCCAGCGCTTCACGATCCGAAACTGGGGATCGGTCGACATCACCTCGTGCAAGATGGTCGTCCCCGTGCGTCCGTGGCCGAGAATCATCACCGGTTCGTGAATGACCTCCTCCTCGATCTCGGGGAAGCGGTTGTAGTCGTCCTGGATCTTGAGTCGCGTCTCGAGGTAGAGGACGAAGTCCTGGCGGGTGAGGATCCGACCCATCAGGTTGAGCTTTGCCTCTTCTTCGATCGCCCGGATCAAGACCCGGAAATGATCGATCCAGCCGTCGTCGCCGAAGTCGTCGAGTCCGGTATTGCGACGGGCTTCGGCGAGCAGCGAGTTCTCATCCAGAGGCACGATGCTCCGGCTGTTCAAGATCTCGCCTTCTTCGTTGAGCCGGGCCACCCACTCGGGGCGCGGCGCGGGCTGCCAACGATCGCGGCGATCGAAGGTCGGGTTCCGGTCAGTCATAGATGAACTCCTCGAAGCGGAGGGCATGATCGCGCTCACGTCGGACTTGGATCTCGGCGCGCTCCGTCGCGTCGACCCGGCGCAGCTCCGGCAGTTAGTTCCGACACTCGAGCCCGCTACCGCCGCCTAGCAGCCAGTCCTACGAGCCCGAGGCCTAACAGGAGAGCGGTGCCGGGTTCGGGGATGGCAGACGTCGTGTATGCCGATTCAAGAAGCAGAAACTGGTCATTCACGTGATTGTCGTAGGTCCAGTTGGCGGCCGTCGCCTGAAGAACACCGCTACGATTTCCGATCGAATGATCCCCTGTACTCGCCAGCAACACGCCGCGATCGCTGCCGCTACCCGACTCATAGGCGAAGTAAAGGTACTGAGCCTGAAATCCCTGGACTCCGCCGAAAGCGCCGGTGCCCCAACCTGAGTCTGCAGCTCCGTCAGCGAGAAAACTAGTTGCCGCGGCGATCGCGTCGGCTTCGCTCGGGTATTGGTACGCCGATGCAAATAAGTTGACCGTATCGATCGTAAAGGACGGCGAGCTGTGGACCGTGATCGTTGCCGCGAAAGCGGAGCTGGAAGCGAGTGAAATTGCCAAAATCAGAATTAGAGCGAGAGAGCGCATGCGTGTTATTCCTTCCCAGGATGCGGATTTTTCCACCAGGAAGGTGCGCAATGCCCTTCCCTGATTGATTATGAACGATTCACTGCGCCGGGTGGGGACTTTTCAAGCCGGGTGGATCGAATTCGAGCCCGCTACCGCCGCCGAGCAGCCAGCCCAGCCAGACCGAGGCCCATCAGGAGAGCGATCTCGATCCGGATCGAGCGTCCCCCGCCGAAAATCGAGGTCTAGGACATCCCACGAGGCGATGGAGGCTCAGTGGCTGCGCGCAGCCACACCTGCGAGCCCGATGCAGATCAACACATTCGAGAGCAAAAGAACACCGAAGGCCCCGAGGCTCGGAACCGAAGGCCCAGAGGCCAGAGTCCAAACCGACCAAACCTCATAAACGGTTCCGGAGCCGTAGGTCGACGGCAAGGGTCCAAAATCAGTGGTGACGTGGTCGGCGGTGGGGCTTCCCGCGGAGCGGTTGTCGGCCATCGCGGTGCTGAAACACGGAGAGCCACCTCCGCAATCGAGCAAGGCCGTGTATGGGACATAGGCCCTGCATCCCAGGGGGTGGCTGCCCGATGGACAACCGTGGGTCAGTTCCGGATTCGAGTCGAAGAGCCCCGCGTCCCCATCGATGAACACCTGATCCAGAAGCGCGCCGGCGGCAAGTCCGGCAGTGGCCCTATCGGTAAA
>DGPZ01000133.1 GCA_002390675.1 Deltaproteobacteria bacterium UBA4427 | reverse complement strand
GAAAAGACCCGCGTCGAATTCATCGGTCATGCCTATGCCGCCGTGGATTTGAATCAGCTCATTGGACATGTGATGAAGAAACGCGTTGGCCTTAAACTTCGCTAGGGAGCAGAGCTTGGCGATGTTGTTGGCATCGTCGGCATCGTCGTCGATCGCTTGTAGCGCGGCCTCAATGCACGAACGTGCCATTTCCATCTCGGTAAAGAGGATAGAAGCACGGTGGCCGAGGGCCTGGAAGGAGCCGATGGGCTGACCGAACTGCACCCGGTTCTTCAAGTAATCGAGGGTCATGTCGAAGGACTGAGCGGCTGTGCCCAGCATTTCCGCTGCGAGGCCTGCGCGCGCGCGATCGAGAATGCGATCGAGAGGCGCGAAGCCATCGCCCACGTTTCCGAGCACGGCATCGTTGCCGACGTTTACGCCGGCGAAGGTCACCCTCGCGTAGCCGCGGCTATCGGTGGTGGCGAGTCGGCTTCGGTCGATGCCGGCCGCGTTTGCGGGGACTAGGAAAAGGGTGATGCCATCGGTTTCACCCGGCTTGCCGCTCGTGCGTGCAGCGACGACGAATTGGTCTGCTGCTAGGCCTTCGAGTACGTGGGTCTTCGTGCCATTTAGCACGAAGCCCTCGCCTGCGGTGCTCGCTTCTAGTGCGATCCGCGCGGGATCGTGTCGGGGCCCTTCGTCGACGGCGAGCGTCACAATAGAGCTGCCGTCACCGACCTTCGGGAGCCATTCGGTCTTTTGGGCATCAGAGCCTGCGACGAGGAGCGCATTCGCACCGATCAAGCCGGAGGCGAAGAGCGGGGAGGCAGTGAGTTGGCGGCCGAGTTCTTCAAGGATAACTCCAAACGTGAGGTGTCCCATTTCCACGCCGCCTAGGCTCTCGGGTACGATGATGCCGGCCCAGCCGATCTCCGCAATCGCTTCCCATGTGGCCTTGTCGAACCCGAGTTCGTTGCCGCTGTCTCGCATTTCTCGAAACTTCGCGACTGGAGCTTCTTCACTCGCCCAAGTCTTTGCTTGTTCCTGAATCATGCTCTGTTCTTCGGTGAGTGCCGCCATGGGAATTTTTCCTCGGAGTCGGATGGGGAATATTGGGGAAGTCTGGAGCGCGTTGAATACTGTTAGGTCTATGCGAGACGCGCTTCGAGTGGGCCGCCGTCCTATCGCGAAAGCGAGCGGATGCCCCCTTGAGAATCAGCCGCGCTGAGTGTTCTCGGGAAGGCCGAGAATGTTTTTTGCGATGATGTTGTTCTGGATCTCGAATGAGCCACCATAAATAGACATCGCTTTGCCGGAGAGCCAGCTTCGCACCATCTGGAGTTCGTGCTCCTCGAAAGAATCACCTTCCCAGCCGAGGCCGCTGTGGCCCATCATTTCCAGCGCAAGCTCTGCACGCTCTTGAGAAATTGAAGAAGCAGCATTCTTGAGGATCGACGCGACGGCGCTCACCTTCATGTTACCGCGGGCTTCCGCTGTGATGCGCTCGATTGTCAGGCGCTGGGCCTGAGCTGCCATCATGTGATCGGATAGGCGACTACGAAGGTCGGCGTCGTCAATTCGACCCGCATCGTCTCGGCCGACATATTTCTCAGCGAGATCCGTAAGTGAGTGCTTGGCGGCAGCACCGCCGGCACCGCCTGCCGTTGTCTGACTCTGGCGTTCGTGCTGAAGGAGTCGCTTGCCGACTGTCCAGCCTGCATTCAACTCTCCCAGAATTTCATCTTTGTCTGCTACCGCATCATTGAAGAAGGTTTCGCAGAAGGGCGACGCGCCACCAATTAACTGAATCGGCCGTGTTTCAACTCCCGGCTGATCCATTTCTAGGATCACGAAGCTGATTCCATCTCGTTTTGGCTTTTCGAAGTCGGTCCGCACGAGACAGCCGATCCACTGAGCATGATCGGCGCCGGAGGTCCATGTCTTCTGGCCGTTGATCAGCCAATGGTCTCCCTTGTCCTCGGCCTTGCACTGAAGCGAGGCTAAATCTGACCCGGCGTTAGGCTCGGAGTAGCCGAGTGCCCAAAAAACTTCACCGCGGCAGATCGGAGGGATGTGCTTTCGCTTCTGCGCTTCGCTTCCATATTCTAGGATCGTTGGCCCGACCATAGTGATTCCCATGCCGGCCTTGACCGTGAGAGGGTTGAAAGCGCGAACGCGACTCATTTCCTTCTTCAACACTTCCGCGTGGGACTGAGTGAGGCCACCGCCGCCGTATTCCGAGGGCCAAGTGGGGGTCCCCCAGCCCTTCTGACCGAGACGCTCGCACCAGGCGTTGAGGTCTGCGTTGCCGGTGTCTAGGAACTCCCCGCTGAGTTCGGCTCCGCGTCCCGCGAGGGACGAGGGAAATTGCTCTTCGAGCCACGTGCGCGCTTCGGCGCCAAAGGCTTCGAGTTCTTCGGGGGTCGGGGCGGAACTGCTCATCGCGGGTCTCCGTTCGAAAGTAAAACGATTCCGCAGAGCCTAGTAGATTTTCGGGCCTGCGGAGGGTTCAAATTTGCCTTGCAGCAGTCTCGGAGTCAGCGCCTGGGACGGCTCAGCATCGTGGGCTCAACGCTTCGCGAGGACACGCGAAGGGAGGCGAGCTAGATTGGCGTGTTCACGGCCGAACTGCTCTGGCGAGATCCGCCCCGCTCGCGGACACTCTCGCCGCACCCGTTTTCGTGGGCAGCCCCAATAACGCCCACCCGAAATCCAAAGGAAGGCCCGATGACCACCGAATCCCGAATGACGACTGGCCGCGGCGAACGTTACGACAGCATTCTCGACACAATCGGCAACACGCCGGCGGTGCGCCTCAATAAGATCGCGCCCGAACATGTGAATCTCTACGTGAAGGCTGAATTTTTCAATCCCGCATCCTCTATCAAGGACCGTCTGGCGATCAGCATCATTGAAGAAGCCGAGCGAAGTGGTGCGCTCAAGCCGGGGCAAACCGTCGTCGAAGCAACGAGTGGTAATACGGGAATTGGCCTCGCCATGGTTTGTGCTGCGAAGGGTTATCCGCTCGTGATTACGATGGCCGACAGCTTCTCGATCGAACGACGCAAGCTGATGCGATTCTTTGGCGCGAAGGTTGTGCTCACGCCGAGAGCAGAAAAGGGACTGGGCATGGTGCGCAAGGCTATCGAATTGGCGGAGCAGAACGGCTGGTTCTGGGCGCAGCAATTCGAGACAGATGCCAACGCACTCATTCATGAGAACACAACGGCGCGTGAAATAGTGGCCGACTTCGAAGGCGAAAGGCTCGACTACTGGGTCAGCGGCTACGGAACCGGCGGTACGGTCACTGGCGTCGGGCGCGTCCTGCGAAAAGAACGACCCGAAACGAAAATCATTCTGACCGAGCCGGCGAATGCTGCGATGGTCTCAAGTGGTAGCGCGCAAGACCGAACAGCCGAAGGCGTTCCGACTGGCAGCCATGCCGCATGGGAGCCGCACCCGATCCAGGGATGGACGCCCGACTTCATTCCGCTCGTCCTACAAGAAACGATCGATCAGAAATACTACGACGAAATTATTCCCATCACGGGACCAGAAGGTATGGAGTGGTCCCACAAGCTGGCCCAGGAAGAAGGCATCTTTACTGGAATCTCTGCCGGAGCGACAATGGCCGTTGCGAACAAGATCGCGGAACGCTCCGAGCCCGGTACTACGATTCTGTGTATGCTGCCCGACACAGGGGAGCGCTACCTATCGTCACCGCTCTTTGAGGGAATCGCGGAAGAGATGTCCGCCGAAGAGATCGCCCTGTCTAAGTCGACGCCGGGCTATCAGATGCCCGACTGAGCCTGGACGGTGTTTTCATGGTCTGCGCCGAATCGTTCAGTTAGGCGAACTAGGGTGTGATGCACGGCCGGACGATGACCATTTGGGGAGCGACTGCGAGTGGCTAAACTAACTCGCCGCTTCCGCCTGAACGCGAGCAATGCTGGGGCGTTCGGCGAGTCGACCGAGCAGCTCTGTGAGCTTCGGCTGTCCTTCCATGATGTCGACGCCGATCACTGCCTGCGCCATTTGGCCGGCAAGCCCGAAACAATAGAAAGCGTAAAGATCCGCGATCGTGAATTCATTGCCCGCGATATAGGGCTCGTAAACGGCGATTCGTTCGATGGCTGCCATGCCCTTTTTGAGATCCGCCGTGACTTGGTTTTTAGTCTCGTCACTCACGGGCGTCTTTAATAAAACCTCCGGCAGGAAACGACGTGCAACCAGCTCTACGTCGAGCTTGATATGGCAGACGAGTTCTAGGGTCTTGCCGGATGCGAAAGCGTCCCTCGGCAAGAGTGCCGGCTCAGGCTGCAAGCATTCGAGATAGTTGAAGATCGCGAGAGATTCCGACATGAAGCGACCGTTCACTTCGATCGAGGGCATCTTCCCCATCGGCGTTCGCGCGAGATTGTCGGATTTCTGAGTCGGCGGGGCTTTGACCTCTTCGAAGTCGAGTCCCTTCTCGATCAGGAGAGCCTTAGTCAGGCTGTAGTAGTTGCTCATTCGCAGGCCGTAGAGTTTGATCATCACGAGTCCTCTGGTCGCGCAGTTCGCGCGGTATTGGTTCGACGGGTGCTCTGATCGTTGCACATTAGCTAAAGCGCGTTTCGCTGCTGACCGTTTCAATTAGCGATGGTTGCTCTTCGAGAGATCCCCCGTCAAATGTCCTGATGCGCGAGCGAATCGAGGTATTGGGGTATCCGTATTGGCTATTATGATCTGGGAGAAGCTCATACCCTTACGTCAAACCGGATTGCGCGAGATCGCACCGGGACCTTGCTAGGGTTGCGCGCGAATCCATGTCTACAACCGCCGCCTCCAGTAATAAGCGCATTTTCCTGCGCGCGAAGGAATTCGCGTCGCCGCCACCGCCGTATCGGACGGGGACGGCGGGGTTGGTTCATCTCGATGAGCGGGGAGATTTCGATCTCGAAGAGCGCGTTCAGATCTCCGCGAACTCTCTGCATGCTTTGATCGGCCACGGCGTGGTGGATCGGCTGAATGAGCTCGGACTCGAAGGAAGTCTCGGTACCGGAGCGCCGGTGATGATTCGCCCCTCTATGGTCGAAGAAGTGAGATCAATTCTCTACGACGCGGACCGACAAACCTACGGGGGCGATTGGGAATTCGTTGTCGCTCGTGAGGAAGGCGAGCCTCCCACTGAGTACTGCCTGCGCGTAGTGAATCGCGAGTATCAAATCACCCTCGTGCGAATTGTCGACGTGCTGAATCGCGCGAGTCGGCACGGTGCGGCGGTCTGGCTCGCGATCTAGCATGCGGCCGGCGTGCTGCAGCGCGAAGTACGTGGAAGTCAGTATTACGAGAGGAAAGAGCAATAAGATGGTCGTTTTGTCCGCGGAACAGTGGATCGAGGTCAATCGAAACATCATCGAGGAGTTCCGCGCCAACGATGGCCGATGTGGTGGAGCGCTAACGGGAAACCCGATGCTCCTGCTCACGACGACCGGCGCGCGGACTGGAAAGCCGCGTACCACCCCACTGACCTATCACGCTGATGGAGCCGATTTCATTGTGATGGCTTCGGCGGGTGGCAGTCCCGTCCACCCCGCTTGGTATCGAAACCTAGCGGCGGACGACCATGTCGTCGTCGAACTGGGGACCGAGCGCTTCTCCGCTCGGGCTAGTACTGAGGTGGGGGCAGCGCGAAGAGAGGTTTTCGATCGAATGGTGGAGGAACTGCCTCGATTCGCGGATTACCAGCGCGACGTCGATCGCGAGGTACCTGTCGTTCGTATTCAACGCCTCGCGGCGTCCTGATCAACCTATTCATTTCCTCGAAAGGGAGAACCATGCCTGAATCGACCTACCGCACTTTGGAAATTCGGAAGGAGGGCGCCGTCGACTGGCTGACCTTGAATCGCCCGGACTCGCTTAATGCGATTAACGTCGAGATGGTTCGCGAGCTTCGGGACTATTTCGA
The DNA here is from genome assembly GCA_002390675.1 of Deltaproteobacteria bacterium UBA4427. Classification (GTDB taxonomy): domain Bacteria; phylum Myxococcota_A; class UBA9160; order UBA9160; family UBA4427; genus UBA4427. The sequence goes on along the minus strand of DGPZ01000133.1, from coordinate 6,721 downwards.
TGGTTTGGCGGAGAACGTCAAGACTCGGATTGTCGTGATGCGCGGTGCCGGTCGGTCCTTTTGCGCGGGCCTCGATATTAAAGAGGCCGGAAGGCCCTCCGAAGGACCCGCACCGGTCGGACGCGGTTGGGGATTTCAGGGATACCTCGCGGACGTCTATCTGAAGATGCGACGTTGTCCGCAGCCGATTATTAGTCTGGTGCAGGGCAGCGCTTGCGGTGGCGGCTTCGCCTTCATGCTGGCCTCGGATATTCGCATTGCGGCAGATAACGCGCGCATGAACGCAGCCTTCATTCGAATCGGTCTTTCCGCTTGCGACATGGGGACAAGCTATTTTCTTCCGCGATTAGTCGGAACAGCTCTCGCGTCGGAATTGATGCTGACCGGACGCTTCATCAATGCGCAGCGAGCGCTCGCAACGGGCCTCGTCTCAGAAGTCGTTCGCGAAGACGATCTCGAATCCGCGGCACGTTCCTACATCGACGACATGCTGACGACCTCGCCTATGGGGCTGCGGCTTACTAAAGAAGGACTGGACATGGCGATCGATGCCACGAGTCTTGAGTCTGCGATGGCGATCGAGAACCGCAATCAGATCTTGTGTTCACAGAGCGATGACTTCAAGGAGGGAATGCGTGCCTTCATTGAGAAGCGGACACCTAACTATGAGTGAGCCGGACCCGTCGCGATCGCAGCCTAACGGCCTTTAAACACGGCCGTACGCCGGTCAATAAAGGACTGAACACCCTCGGCGGCGTCTTCGCTCTTCAGCAGTCGCTTTTGCGTGGGTCCGAGTTCACGGACGGCGGCTTCAAAGCCTTCCTCGACGAACCGCCTCGATGAGGCCTTGGTTGCCTGGACGGCGAGAGGAGCCTGTGCGGCGATGAGTTCTGCAATCTCGATTGCGCGATCCAACTGCGTTCCCGCAGGCACGATTTCCTGCACGAAGCCGATTCGATAGGCCTCCTGGGCGTCGAACTCATCACTCGTCAAAAGGTGATACATCGCATTGCCCCATCCACCCCGTTGTACGAATCGGATCGTCGCACCGCCCGTCGCGTGAATGCCGCGGCGTGGTTCTAGCTGGGAGAAGCGGCAATTGTCGGCGGCGATCACGATGTCGCCCGCCAATGCGATTTCGATCCCGAAGGTGAAGGTGATTCCGTGCACGGCGGTTACGATCGGCTTTCGGCACCCGCGACCAAGAGCCATAGGGTCAACTCGCGACTTAGCCCCGCCATCTGTGCTGCCGCCGTCCTCCATTCGTCCAGTCCACTTGGGCAGGTCGAGGCCAGCCGTGAAGTGATCCCCGTGTCCGAACAGAACACCTGCGAAGAGGTCTTCGCTTTCGTCGAGTTTCGTAAATGCATTGCGCAGCTGCTTCGCCATGGTCGGCGTGTAGCCGTTGTATTTGGCAGGACGGTTTAGTCCGATCAAGAGCAGGTGCCCTCTCTGCTCAACGCTGATAGAGCCTTCTTCGTCTGAGGGATCTGACATGAATTCAACCATTTCCTTTGAGCGCGCCGCTTAGAGCGGCGCGAATCATGACCTGTTGCCGGTCGATAGTAGGACGCCGGGTGTCCGGACAATCGGGCGCATTCGCAGGGAATTCAAGCGAACTCTGAGATCCCGTTCGAACTTCGCGTCGATTGTGCCGTCCTCGCAACGCGAACGGCGCATGGTAGGCTGGGAACGATGCCTAGGAAGGTCGAACCTGACCGGTTGGCAGTAGGAGACGAGAAGCGATGGCCGATTTGACCCCCGAGCAACGAGAGTTTCAGGAATACGCCCGCCGCTGGCTCGAAGAGAACAAGCCCGGTCCGCCGCCAGAGCGTCTTCCTATTACAGCCATCGAAGTGATGACGGTTGGCCAGCGCGACTACCTTCAAGCGTGGCAGAAGAAAGTCTACGAAGCGGGCTTCATTGGATGTGACTACCCCAAGGCGTACGGGGGCGGTGGCCACGAGGGTTTCCAGAGAATCGCGAATCAGGAGCTTTCTCGCGCCGGCGTGCCGTTCATGCTTAACGTCATCGGCTTGAATATGGCGGCACCCACGATTCTCGTTCACGGCACCGAAGAACAGAAGCAACGATTCATTCCCGGATGTTTGTCCGCCGAGGAAATTTGGTGTCAGGGATTCAGCGAACCCGGCGCCGGCTCGGATATGGCGAACCAGCAAACCATGGCAGTACGGGACGGCGACGATTGGATCGTTAACGGTCACAAGGTCTGGACCAGCCTCGGGCATTTCGCACAGTGGATGATCTTGATCACGCGCACAAGTCGAGATCACAAATACGACGGTTTGACCTACTTCCTCGCGCCGGTCGATAACGAGCCTGGAGTGACGATTCGTCCGCTGGTGAAGCTCACGGGGGAGTCGGGCTTCAATGAAGTGCTCTTCGAAAATGCGCGCCTGTCGGACGCCTATCGGCTCGATGACATAGGAAAGGGTTGGACCGTTGCGATGACCACGCTGACCTACGAGCGAGGCGCGGCGGAAGGAGCGGGCGGTGGCGGGTCTGGCGAGGGCTCGAAGAGCAAGGGCGGCCAGGATACCTCTGCAATTGGGAAGCTGATCGATCTGTCACGAAACAGCTTTCGGGATGGAAAGCCGCTTTCGGATGATCCCGTGACTCGCGACGCCATTGTCGAGCAGGCGATCATTCGGGCGGGTCTCAAGCAGAACGCGCGCCGCGCTGCCGTTGGGCCGCTGACGGATCATCCCATGCGGCTTCCCCTTCAACAAAAAGTCGTGAGCACCGAATTTGCTCAGGACACAGCGCGACTCGGCGTGGACATAGCAGGGGCGAAGTCGACGCTTTATAAGCTCGACGAAGCTGCACCGGACGAGGGGCATTGGCCGCTCGCATATATGAACTCCTATGGCCATACGATCGCGGCGGGTGCGAGCGAGATCCAGCGGAATATTCTCGGCGAGCGCGTCCTCGGTCTACCGAAGTCGAAGTAGGGAGCGGATCATGAGCGAATCAAAAAACACGACGGCCATGCCCAAAGATTTCGGTTTCGGGGAAGGCGAAGAACTGCTGCGCGACATGGCCCGCAAACTTTTGCGGGACGAGATCCCGATTGAGAGGCTCCGTCAGCTCGTCGCGCCGGATCCCGATAAAACGTACACAAGAGGTGAACGACCCGATTGGGACGAGGCACTCTGGAAGCAGTGCATCGAACTCGGTTGGACTGGCCTAGCCGTTCCCGAGGAACTTGGTGGCGTGGGTCTCTCCCTAGTCGGGATAGCAGGGCTCGTCGAAGAGGTCGGGCGGGCTGCGTTCCCGTCGCCGCTGCTCAGCACTCTGGCGGCATCCTTCGTGTTAACTGAAGCCGGAACGCCGGAAGCGAATACGCTGCTCGAACGAATCGCGGCGGGCGCGAGTGTCTCTCTCGCGATCACCGACGAAACCGGAAGCTGGGAAGCCGCGACATGTGAAGTCGAGCATTCGGCATCTACGGAAGGAGGCTCGACCCTCTCGGGACGCGCCTACTACGTGCAGGATGCCTTTAAGGCCGATGCATTCTTGGTGCTCTCGAAAGGAAGCGACGGGCATCGATTGAGCATCGTCGAATCGGGACAAGCTGGGCTCGAAATCGCGCAGGATCATATTCACGATCTCACCCGAGATCAGGCGACGCTTTCGTTTGGCGAGGTCGTGGTTGAGGCTTCCGCAGAAGTCTCGTTGAACGCTGCGGCAGTGGTCTCCCGTGCATGGTCGGCGATCCTGGTGATCGTGAGTGCGGACCTCGTGGGGACCAGCGAATGGCAGCTCCAAACCACGACGGAATACGCCAGGACGCGAAAGCAATTCGATCGTCCGATCGGGTTCTTTCAGGCGGTAAAGCACCCGCTCTCCAATGGCATGGTGAAGGTCGATCGTGCTCGCTCGCTCGTCTACCACGCAGCATGCTGCGTAGACCACGGATCAGTAGATGCGTGCGAGGCAGCTCGGATGGCCAAGAGTGCAGCATCTGACGCGGGCCGCTTCCTCTCAGACCGGTCCGTCCAGCTGCACGGCGGTATAGGATTCACCTGGGAATGCGATGTGCACATCTATTTCAAACGGTCGATGCACAATCAATCGCTTTATGGGGACGGGTTCTACCAGCGAAGTAAGCTAGCCGAGCGAATGATCGGGCCGATCGGCGTTTAAACGATCCCGACTTGCTTGCCCGCGGCGGACTGGACGCAGCTCCGCGACCATTGACCGTTTGCGCCGCGGGGCTGAGACTCCGGCTTCCAAAAAAAGGGAGATCAATTGATGGCTGATAATGATGAGGCCCGCCTTTTGGTCGAACGCGATGAACACCTCCTTATTCTGACGATGGTGCGCGCCTCGAAGCGTAACGCGATCGACCGGAAGATGGCGGACGCGATCGATGAAGCACTCAACCAGCTCGACGATGACGACACGCTTTGGGCCGGTGTGATTACGGGTAGTGAGTCAATTTTCTGCGCCGGTAGCGACCTACGAAGCCAAGGTGACTACGTCACCGAACGGGGCGGCGAGTACGGAGTGATTCGGCGCGAACGCAAGAAGCCTCTGATTGCCGCGGTCGAGGGTTATGCCCTGGGCGGCGGACTCGAAATTGTGCTTGCCTGCGACCTAGTCGTGGCTGCAAAAAATGCCAGCTTCGGCCTCCCGGAAGTGTCGATCGGAGTGATCCCGACCTGCGGTGGGCTCTTTCGTGCACCGAATGCGTTGCCACTCAATCTCGCCCGCGAACTCATTCTTACGGGCGAGCCCATCTACGCTGAGCGCGCGTACGCAGCCGGGTTCGTGAATCGACTGACGGAACCTGGCGAGGCACTCGCAGCGGCGCGCGCACTCGCCAGCAGCGTGATGAAAAACGCGCCGCTCTCGGTCCAGAATTGTCTCCGGTCCGTGAACGACGTTGCAGCACAGTCCGACGAGTTCGGTTGGAATCTCACCCAGCGAGCTCTTGATGGCATCTCGGGTACAGAAGATCAGCGCGAGGGCGTTATGTCCTTTCTCGAAAAACGCTCCCCTGAATGGAAGGCACGTTAGGCATGAAGGCGCTTCGCGTATTGCACGAAAGTCTCGTCGAGGACGAGGAAATCGACGCACTCGGTCATATGAACGTTCGCCACTACGGACGGCGCGCTTTGGCGTCGACGGAGAAGTTACTGGTAGACGCGGGGCTGATTGGTCAGACCGTAGGTGGCGACAATGAAGGCGCGCTTGTTCACGCTCTACCCCGGCTCTACACAAGGTATCATCGCGAACAATTAGCCGGGGCACGGCTCGAAGTACACGGAGGCATTTTATCCGTGGACGCAGATGGGATTCGAATCTATCACGAACTCGTGAATCCCGAACGCAGAGAAGTTGCCGCGACCTTCGTTCAAGATGTTGTATTCAGAGAAGCCGAATCGAATGAAGCCGTTGAGATCGCAGACTCCGTCCGCAAAGAGTTGACGGAGGCACGGATCGAGTGGCCTGCACATGGTCGTTCACGTTCGATTGACCTTGATGCGCCTCCCGTCACGCTCTCTGTGAAAGATGCACTTGAGAGTGGCTTGGCTTTTAGAAAAGAACGCCGCATTGCCGCTGCGGACTGTGATCCTGAAGGCCGAGTGGGGGCCGATATGCGGCCGTTCTTGATGTGGGGTGGTGAGCCGATCGAGCCCGGGCCTGAGGGGCCGCCTGTTTTTGACTTGCCGGATGGCGGCCGAATGGGATTGGCTTCAGCGGAGACGCGCTCTGTCATGCTTGAACAGCCGATGGCGGGTATGCGCATTCAGAGCTTCGCGGCGACGGTGGAACTCGCACGGAAAACCAATATGCGCCGATACTGGGTCTTTGATCTGGATACCGGACGTCTCCTTTTGGCAAACGAAGTCGTCGAACTCGCACTGGACCTTGAGAAGCGGTGTGCGATTGATATTCCAGATGGGATGCGAGAACGCTTCGCGTCGACTGCGCGCTTGGATCTTCGCTGACGGCGGAGAAGGCTCTCTTTCCGCGCGGTCCTGCGCCGCTGACTAATAACGGATGACTGGAGGCACCATGAAATACACGAGACTTGGAAAGACCGGACTTGAAATCTCGGCACTTTGCCTTGGGTGTATGAGTTACGGCGAGCCCAAACGTGGGCCGCACGCTTGGACGCTGCCAGAAGAGGAGAGTCGGCCCTTTATCCAGAAGGCGATCGAAGAAGGAATCAACTTCTTCGATACAGCGAATGGCTATTCCGCGGGTTCGAGCGAAGAGATCCTTGGACGCGCGATTAAGGACTTCGGAAACCGTGACGACGTTGTGATCGCGAGCAAGGTTTTTATGCCTATGCGCCGCGGCCGAAATGCAGTGGGTCTCTCCCGAAAGGCGATCCTGACAGAACTCGACGCAAGCCTTCGTCGCCTTGGCACGGACTATATTGACCTCTATCAGATCCATCGCTTCGACGGCCGCACTCCGGTCGAAGAAACTCTCGAGGCGCTTCATGACGCCGTGAAGTCGGGGAAGGTTCGCTACATAGGCGCGTCTTCGATGCAGGGCTGGGAGTTTTCGAAGTCGCTCTATTTGGCGGATCTCCATGGGTGGACGCGATTCATCAGCATGCAGAATCACTACAACTTGCTCTACCGCGAAGAGGAGCGAGAGATGATGCCGCTTTGTGAAGATCAGGGGATCGGCGTAATTCCGTGGAGTCCTATGGCTCGTGGAAAACTCACTCGGGACTGGG
>DGPZ01000060.1 GCA_002390675.1 Deltaproteobacteria bacterium UBA4427 | reverse complement strand
TCGCGGTAGCCAGCGCTCCCTTGAATCAACCAACGGCCTCGGGGATGGCTCACGTGAATCGCATAGGGCTGGCCGACCCGATAGTCGAAGGCGTCGACCGGCGGTATTAGGGGCGCCTCGATCGTTGGGTTCGCGAGCGCCTGCTCTCGTATGGCGGGATCGGGGAATTCGAAATGATTCGTCTCGATCAAGGTAATCGTGAATTGGCCGAGGACGAACTGCTCCCGGTCCTCAGCGACACGGATCTGTGTTTCATCGAGCCCCCAGCCGCGCCCAATTTGTGCTGTTGACTCCGACCCGATCAAGAGTGCGCCGGTTCGCTTTGCAACTTCCGGGGCGTCCATGGCGTGATCGAAATGCGAATGAATCGGAATCACCGCCGCGAGCTTCGTCACCTCATTTCGCACGAGCCCCGCCTCAATCGCTTCGACGTCAGGCCCAATCTTCCCCGTCACCAGCGTGACTGGACCGAAACGGGAGAACCAACCATCGATCATCCAGTTCGTCGCGCCGTCGCTAAATAGAAGCGTCGACGTTCCCGTGAAGCGCACTGTCACGACGCCTGCCGGAATCGAAGTCGCGCCAGGAACGGCCCAGTTCGGATTGACCGGGGTTGGCGTTGGCGTATTCAGGAGGTGGAGGAAGACGGCGCCACTAAGCAAAACCGCCCCGCCGATCAGGGCTAGCAAGGTTCTAATCATGGCAGGACGGTAGGGGGAGCCGCTCCGCTCGTCGAACAAATGACCGGACATGAGAGTCATCCATGCGAGTGAAGCACCTAGGCAAGATGTATCATGAGGTATGGGCTGTCTACGAATGTCTCACGCGGCACTCCTCTACTTCGCGCTCGTGACCTCGGTCATGGGTCTATCGGGCTGCGCTGGGTCTTCGGCTCGCGCCAGCAATCCCCTCGAGTTCGCACCGGATGCCTTCGTCCGTGAGCTTAGACTAAGGGTCCCTGATATCCCCGAAGCCCTCGCGACTTCGCCCTATGTTCTTGACGAAAAAATCGTCGCCCGCGCCGAAGCGTATTTGATGCAGGCACCTAACGGGCCGCCAAGAGTACAAGCGCTCGTAGACTTCCTGTCCGAGCCGATTCCTGTGGGGCTTGGGCTTGTCTACGACTGGAGTGCAACCGGCGGCGCAGCCCTCACCGTTGAGCGCGGGCGCGGAAATTGCGTGTCCCTCGCGGCGGTTTTGGTCGCACTTGGACGCGGCATGGACTGGCCGATCTATTTCGCCCAGGCACGAACCCGGCGCCCGCAAACCCAAGAGTTCGAAGATGTCACCGCGTTAAGCGACCACATGGTGGTCCTGATTGTTCCGAAGACCTTCAAGATGGCGGTCGACTTCACGGGCCTCCTCGATGAGGTGGGGCATATTAGGCCAATCAATGACCTTGAGGCGTACGCGCACATGCTCAACAACATCTCGGCCCAGAGCCTTATGAGCGCGGATCAAGCGTCGACGGACTCCCAGTGGAAAGCGTCCGTCAGCGGCTTCAAGCTCGTCACGCGAATCGACCCGAAGCTCGGGCGCGCATGGAATAACCTTGGCATCGCGCTCACCCGCCTTGCGAAGTTCGATGAAGCGAGGGAGGCCTATCAGCGCGCCGTCGAGCTCAACACGGCCTTCGGGTCAGCGGAGCGCAATCTGACGATGATGGAAACTCGACTGCTCGGAACGAAGATGCTGGGCGATGCCGCGGAGCAATCATCCTTGCCGGAACAGGCCCAGTTTCCGGAGTAGCCGCAAGGCTCGCTTGGTGAGGTTGGTCAGCCTCGACTAGTCCTTCCCGGTGTACTGAATCTGGAATCCACCGGATCCTTGAAAAATCAAGTCGTCAATCGCCGAGTCGTAACGGATCTGGCCAAAGGCCGTGTCGCCAGTCGCCGAAATTCCTGGTTCGTTCAACAAGAAAACCGTGCGTCCTTGAAGGAACATCGACCAAAGCCAGGGCCCTTCTTCGAATACATCGACGCCCACGGCAAGCGAGACGCTTACCCCGTGATAGAGCTCGGCATCACCGACGGTACTCGTCGACTCCACGAGGTCGTTTGCAAGCCTACCCGTCGTCGTTCGATCAAACTCGCCAAAGGTCTGAACCGAAAGCCCGTAATACTCGACCGCAGGCATGATGTGAAAATTTGTGTCGAATGCGGGAATCGTTAGGTCCACGCCGAGCCCGGCAAACCACATTGCGTCGATCGAAACTCGATTACGAATCTTCATCGAGCATTCGTTGGACGGAATATCCGCACCCGAAGGACCGGGAAGAACGTCGGGACAGTTGTCAGTATAATTTGGTGTGTCGAATGTCTGCCCGGGAGGCCGACGCGTGAAGGTGGCGTCAATTCGCTCAGCGATCAGGCCAGAAGCCAGAGGGATCTGAACGCCTCCGCTTAGGAAAAGCCTCGGCTTCGTCGGCAAATTATCAAGCTTAAGCGGCGTGTGAAGCCGACCCGTGAACTGAAAATACTCAGTAATCAGGGAGTCACCCGCAACTCGCTCGAAAGCTATTGTTTGCGTGCCACCCATCCCGTCGGGGAGCAGCTGGGACGTTGTTCCACTAATCGATTGATTGTAGCTGCCCCAGCTCATCGCCAGGCTCGGCATAAAGGCAAGCGTCTCGTCACGACTAGCGCGTGCCTCCCTTATCGCCGCTTCCTGCGCGGAATACTCCTCTTCGTATTCCGCGTCTGTGTCCCGCGCAGCCGCGCTTGCGGACATCGTGAACGCCGCGACGATTGCGACGGCTAATAGGCCAAAATTTTTATTCAGATCTAGGGGATTCACAGAGATTTTTCCTACCTGATCAGAGCCAAGCTCCGAGTCATGCCTGATCTGCTGTCCGCTGAATCGCGACTGCCTGCGAGCTTCTCTCACTGTGCCTTCTTCTTCGGCGGCGGCGCTGTACGACTTCGCTTTACCTTGAAAGGGTTGGCTTTAACGCTCGCCTTATAGTGGTCGACGATTTCCTGCGAAATCTGATTTTCCTCGATATAGGCATCTAGCTCTGCGACATCGAGCGATGACCATTGAACGAAGACAGCCGAAAGAGAGCGACTCACCAGATCGCCAGGAACGGTCTGAACTAAATCTGCGGCTTCCCGGTAGCGCTTATTAGCAACATAGTAGTTGGCCAAATTAAGAAGAAGATCGTTACGGACCAGACTGTTTTCGCGATTTTCAAGAAGGAAGGCTTCTGCTTCATCAGCCTTTTCGGGCCCGCGATCGATCCACCCACGGACTACGTTCCTCGCTAGGTTCGTCCGTTCCTTTGTCGGTTCGCGGTCGGCAATCCAGAGAATGGAATTCCCAGGTTCATAGGTCCCATAGACAGCCATCAGGGGCTGCAACAACTCGACAGAACCGGCCTCGCTCTCAACTTCTTCGTACCAGGTAAGAGCTTGAGTGACGTTCATCTTCGCCATCCAACGGATGCCACGTTGCAGTGCCGAAAGCTTCAGCCCATGAGGAGCATCCGATGGAATCGAGCTGACCCAAGCCTTCACATATTGCATCCCATGAACGCGATTCATCTCGATCATGATCTTCGTCAACCAAAGCTCTCGGTCCTCCGGATGATGCGGGGCGGCAAGCAACTTTGTGAGCTCGTCTAAATCACCCTCAGCAGCAAGCGCGGTCAAGATCGCCAGCACGACGAATTTCTTAGGAGAGCGTGTTCCACCGATCGGCCCCTCGAAGTTCGGAGCTGCGTATTCTCGAGCGGCCTTCGAATCTCCGTGGCGAACCCAGACGTACACGACCTCCTGGACGGCCTCGTTGACCGGCCGCGGGTAGCGCCAGTCATCAAGGATGTGATTAAGGGCCCCCTCGGCGTCGATTCGAGCCCACTTGTTCGCGAAATACCGAATTTCTCGATCTTCGACACGATGAAGCCTCTCGTCAAAGGCTGCTATGCCGCCAGCGAGGTTGTCCTCATTGACTGCGTCCATCACTTCGACCCATCGACGGGTGCGCTCGACGGTATCTTCGATTTCGATCGCCTCGAAGATCGCTTCCTTCAGCTCAGATTCGTTCAGCTCAAGCGCTCCGAAAGACGGAACCGAGGGCTGATCCGTAGGGCTACATCCTGTGGTACTTAGAATCAATCCGACTAGGCCGGTACATAGGACCGTGCCTATCGCTCGCAACAACAGGACCGAACGCGGCTTGGCTGCGTTTATTAGACCTTCTTGATTCATCAGAAATTCACCTTAATGGTCAAGCCGTACGTTCGCGGATCACCGACGGCGTGCAGGACGGCGCCTCTCACACGACCAAGAGAGAACGCATCCACCGTGTACACCTGATCCGTCAAGTTCTCTATCCAGCCGTGAAGCTCGAAAGTATCGGAGGGACTCTTGTAAGTGACGCGCATATTCATGAGCCAGAGCTCGTTCTGTTTCGCCAGCTCGGCGTTCGAAGCGCCAAAGTAGACCTTGTCCTTGTACGACCAATCCAAGCGGGGAATGACCACGCCCCAGTCGCCACCCACGGGCCACATGATATATCCGATGAAGGAGATTTCCGGCGCGTTCACAAGCTGGTTGCCCGTGAAGTCCTCTGTCACAAGTTGCTCGACCGGCGGATCGCCAGAGAAGACGGAGAAGGTGTTCACGAAGTCCGTGTATTTCGTGTCGAGCCACGAAAAGGTCAGCCGCACATTGATGCCTTCAAAAATAGGCGGCGCCCATCCCTCGAAAGGCTTCATGTCGAATTCCATTTCGACACCCAACACATCAGCATCATCTGCGTTTATGAGTTCCTGAACTGGGACACTGCCACCTGAGTTCTTGAGCTGGAATACCTGAATATCTTGGTAGTCGTAGTAGAAGAGCGCCCAGTTCCAGCGAATTCGATTCGCCCAGAACTCGGCTTTCATGCCGATTTCAAGGGAGTCGATTATCTCAGGATCGACCGGGGTCGCCAGGCCTCCAGTATCGCTGTCTTCGGCGCCGGGCGTCGCGATTCCGCCGTTGATATGCGGACCCTTCCAGCCTCGCGCATAACGCAGGTAGATCGAGACATCTGTGGCGGGGCTCCATGTCGCAATCAGGTCGCCCGCCCAGCCGAATGCTTTGGCATGCGCCTCAGCGACGGACGGCGGGAGAACGTCCCCAGGATTCAAGCCAGGAACCGGGCAGACCAAGGGGCAGACCCGAGGATTCAGCGCCCCTGTGCCGAATGTAATCCTGAACTGCTGACTCGTGAGGTTCAGTTCCTTTTCTTCGTAGTTGAGTCGGACGCCACCCTTCAAAGAGAAGGTCTCGGCCGGCTCCCACTCAAACTTGGTCCAAGCGGCCGCGTATCGCGTAAAGAACGTGTATTTCTGATTCGACTCACCGACATTGACGTTCACTGCGAAGGCATTGTCCACCTCCAGCCCCTCGTACATGAACATCCCCGCGAGCTGCCACTTGAAAGCACCGCCATCATCGAAGTCGAGGCGCAGCTCTTCAGTCAGCTGATAGGACGAGTTGCTGAGTCGTGGTTCGAGACCCGTGGCAGGGCTCGCGTCGAGATCGATTTCCGAATTGCGTTCGTTGAACTCGTAACCGGTGATCGTCGTGAGCGTGTAGGCCCCGTCGTCGAAGCTCATCTTCCCGACGAGATTCGAACCGAAGAGATCGATCTTTTCCTTTTCGATCTTGTTGTAGTCACCTTCGAAGGGGTCGCCCTTGCCAGGCGTGGTGGGCGAAATAAATCTATTTCGGTTTCTCCAGAGCCGCGTATCGGCATCGATGTAGCCAGAGCTGTCGCTCTGCGCGGAGATAGGCGTCTCGTCTGTAGGGAGCTGCCTCACTGGAATATGTTGGAACTGGCGGGCATCGCCGCGGTTCTGGCCACCATGAATATTCAGCATCCAGTCCATATCGAGGAAGTCGTGCTGGAACCGAATAATGGTGCGGGCCGCCCAGTTCTTCGTGTCGTTCACCCAAGACTTAACCGGTGGTTTTTGCGCGACACCGCCTGTCTGCGACCACCCATTTAATGGAGGTGAAAGACTCGCATCCGTATTCGTCCTTGAGAAGCATTCCTGAAAGACTCTGAACCGTTGCGCCTGAAGCGGATTATTGCCGTTGTTCAGGCCTTGTGGCGGTCTAACAAAGTAGTCATTGTCGGCGCAGCGATTTTTAGTGAAGCCGTCGCGCTGGCTCCACTTGGCTGAGGTCCGAACCGAAATGCGGTCGGGAATGATGACGTTTTCGAAGGCCGCATCGAAGTCGAGCTGATTAAAACGGCCATAGGTGACGGAGCCCGTCATGCCCGGCGTGCCCGTGGGCTTACGCGCGATCACACGGATCGTACCGGCCGAAGCGTTCCGCGCGTACATCGTCGTCTGTGGACCACGAAGGACTTCGATGTTCTCTGTATCGAAGAGTTGAGCCAGCTGACCGGCCGGCGCGTTCATGTAGATCTCGTCGTTGTACACAGCGACCGAGGAAGAGGAGTTCGCATTAAAGTCGCGAAGGCCGACGCCACGGATAAAGAGCGTCGGGCTCGATGCTGCGAAGGGCGTTCTGATTTCGAGGTTGGGCGTGAAGGTTGCGACGTCGGTCAGGTCGTTCGCGCCGATCGCCTCGAGATGATCGGCCGAGAAGGCGATCGCCGAAACTTCTTTGCTCTGAAGCAAGCTGGCCGTGCCACTACCGACGACAACCATCTCTTCGATCCCCGCAAAGGGATCGTCAGCCTCCTGAGCAGAGGCTTGCGTCGCGCCTATCGCAACAAGAGTCGCGCCTATCGCAACAAGAGAAGTCACTAGGCAAGACATCGCATCCGACACGAATATACGAAAAGGCGCGTCTAACGCGAAACCTAAGGGATTCACGGAAACACACTCGTTTCGCGACGTAGCGGATCGCGGAGTTAAGTCTTGCCTGGTGAAGGGCGCATTCACCAAAACGGGGCCTCCAAGGGTCCAGTGCGGGGTTTAGTCTTCGATTGAATAGCCGAGGGCTCGGAGTTGCCGAAGCGACATCTCGTCGAGTTCGATCTCGGGCGCTCCACCTTCCCAGGCGGGCTCCTGCTCAAGGTACTCTCGAACAGCAGTTCGGAGACTGTGTAGGATACTAGGTTCGTCTGCCGCAATGTCGATAAATTCACCAGGGTCTGACCGAACGTCATAAAGCTGGTCTAGATCTGGCTTGTTCACATCATGGATTAGCCGGTAGTGGCCCTCGCGCAGACCGATCGTTGTGTCCGGCTCCGTATTCTTCTTTCCCCAAGAGCGATCGAGATGCGAGATATCTCGGTCAGGGAAGTCGGGCGTGTAATCCCCCATGAGCCAACCGGCGCGGGACTTCCCGTCGCTCGGCGCGTCGGTATCGATCCCAACAAGGTCATAGAGCGTCGGCATCACGTCCACATTCTGCGTCGCGTGCTCGATGATATGGCCAGGATCGAGGCGGAATGGGAAGCCTATGATGAAGGGAGTACTCGTCGCCTCCTGATGGATATCGCGCGCGTGTCCCTCCGTACCGTGCTCACCGAAAGCTTCGCCGTGATCCGACACGATAAAGACCAGCGTGTCCTTCGCCATGTCGAGCCTATGCAGCTCGGCAAGAATCTCGCCCACTTGTTGGTCTTCCCAGCGGATCGAATTGTCGTATGCGTCAAGATACGTCGTGCCAAAGAGCGCCGTCTCTTCGACCGTGATGTACTGATGAACATCCATCAGATGGACGTAAAGGAAGAACTTCCGGTCCTGATTGACTCTCAGGAACTCTGTCGCAGCATAGATGCCGTCGATATCCGTCCCGTCGATCCGACCCGCGATCGGCTTCGTCCGCATCGCCGAAGGCGCTTGGCGAGGGCGCGGCGTGAGATAGATATCAAAGCCCTGATTAAATCCAAAATTCGGTGCGACCCAGCCATTTCGCCAGATCCCGGTCGTCGACCAACCGTTCTCTTTGAAAATTTCCGCGGGCATCTCCGCCGCAGGCGCGACCGCATCCTGGTGAGACAAAACATCCGTCCGCTGTGGGTAGAGACCCGTCCAAAGTGATGCCATCGACGTTTTCGTCCACGTCGACTGCGCGCGGTGGTTCGCAAATCGCAGACCCGTTCCTGCGACATAATCGAGGACGGGTGACGTGGGCCGCTCATAGCCATAGGAGCTCAGATGATCCGAACGAAGCGTATCGATTAGGATAAAAAGAACATTGAGGTTGTCGCGCTCCGCGAGGCCGGCCACGTCGGCCAGCGATCCCACCGGGCGAGTGTCAAAAGAGAGATCCACTTCCTCGACCTGCTGACCGCAACCCGCTCCGACCACTGCGAGAGAGAACCCAGCCATGAGCCCGGAAGCCCAGCGCCTACGGGACCGACCGNNAATGTCACTCCTGCGATGACCGCTGCTAGTTCGAACGCTCCTCATTATGCCCCCTCGTTCTTTAGTTGAGCCAGGAGAACCTGTGCAGCTTCGGCGTTCTCCCCATTAGGCGAAGCGCCCAGAATCAACTCGAGCTGTTCGATTGCGTCATCTTGTCGGTCCATCGCCGCGAACGATCGTGCAAGCCCGAGCGATGCGGTCTGCACTTCGTACTGAGCGTCAATCATCATCTTAAATCGCCGGGCCGCATCTTCAGCCTTGCCCCGCTCAAGCTCCATTCCGGCCAAAACGAGATGCGCACGCGGCCCAACCAAGCCGACATAACGCACCGCACGCCTTGCCATCGAATAAGCGAGTTCATCATCGATCACTCCGTGTTCAGCGTGCAAATCGACGAGCATCAGCGCCGCACGGGCGTGCCACGGGTGATCGATGAGGAGTTCTCGAAGCCTGACTGCTGCGTCCTCTTGACGCCCTGCGTTCGCAAGAGCCTCCGCCGAGGAGAACCATGCCCGCGCATCAAGCGGGTCAAGTTCTCGCGCGCGGTCGAATGATTCGAGCGCCTCCTCTAGGCGATCGGCTTCGACGAGAAGCTTGCCGCGTTCAGCATGGCCGAAAGGGAGCAAGGGATTGAGCTCGATCGCACGGTCGAGAGCCAAAAGCGCTTCGTCATTCTCACCCGCTTCATAGTGAACACGAGACGCGATCATTGACGCGCCGTTCGTGTCCTTGTGATCGGTGAGATATGTCGCGATTCGACTCTCTACTTGTTCACTCTTCACGATCTTCGCAAGCGCAATCCAAGCCGAAAACGCTTCGAAATTTTTGGGATCGTCTAGCTTCGATGAGCTCTCTAGGTACGCGATCGCTGCGGCGGGCGAGTTTAGCTTCGCTATGTCCGCTGCATGGTCCGCGATCACCAGCCCGAGCCAGTCCGAATCCGGGGCAATGGATAAGCGCACTTTCTCCGCGAATCCAAGCATCCCTGCGGCAGAGCCTGCCTGCGCCATCGCTCTAATCGCATGCGGCTCGTTCGGGTGCCCTACCAAAAAGAAGCCGAGCGTATCGATCGCGTAACTGAGTCGGCCTTCTGCGATCAGCATCTGACCTAATACGAGGCCAGCGTCCGTGCCCGCTGCATCGGATCGAAGCGCGTCCTGATAAAGATCGATCGCGAGATCAAACTCGTTGACCTCAACAGCCGCGCGACCCGCCAGATAACGGGCCGCGGGATTCGACGGGAATGTTTTAAAGGCTTCCTGATAGTCAGCAAGCGCGGCTGCCGGATCACCCTCATCGAGCTTGATTCGAGCGCCTAATAGAAGAGCCATCGAAGGCTCGTCTGTCAAAGATTCAATGATGCGATGAGACCGGTCGTAGCGCTTCGCACGGACGTAGATGTCCCCGATCCCAAAGCGGCTATCCGGCGTCAGCCGCGACCAATCGAAATCCGCATCGGCGGGGGGCTGGCCCACGGCAATCTCTACCGCCGAGTCGAGCGCAACAACGGCGCCTTCGAGATTACCGAGGGATGCACGAAGGTTGGCGAGCGACAACCAGGACGACATATTCCCGAGAAGCTCTGCCGTCTCCACCAACGTGGCGTCGGCCTTCTCGTCCTCGCCGAGCTCCGCGTAGCGCGCGGCCAAACGGTCCCGAAGCAGCTGATGCTTCGGGAAGGTCTCGACGACCCCTTCCACAAACTCCGTCGCCTCCTCTACGCGTCCCTGAGCGTCAAGCAAATCGCTCAGTGCAAACACGAGGGGCGGCTGTCCGGGGGAGACTTCCAAGCAATCTCGCAATTGCTTTTCAGCAACTTCTTCGTTCTCGCGATCGCGCTCGAATTGCGAAGTCGTGGCGCAGAAGACCGCCTTAGTCCCGGGGCTCACGCCGTCCCGCTCAAGTAGCGACCTAAGCTCGTCGATCCGCTCGCGCGCTCCGTCCCAATCTTCAACTTTGATCAAAAGATTGAGAACCCGTTCGACGACTCGGGCGCGCTCGGGCGTTTCCGCGGCAATCGCCTCCGCATCCTCGAGTGCAGCCTCGAAATTGAGCACCTTCTCGTGAGCCCTCGACCGAAGATCTAAGAGTCGAAGGTTTTCGGGCTTCTCGTCCAGCACCTCAGAAGCGTATCGAATCGCCTCATGCTCATCGCCGCCCTGGGCGAGCGCGGCCACGTACCGGTGACGCGCGACCGGTGGCGCGTCTTCTCGTTCGACGAGCCGCTGAAGCGACCAAACGGCGAGCGTATGGCGTTCTGATCCAACCAAGGCACGCGCGTACATCAGCAAGATCTCATTATCCGGCTTCGGCTGTGAAACGTAGGGGCGAAGGGCATCGGTCGCCTCCTCCCACCGTTCTTCTGACAACAAAACCTTCGCTTCGTCGAGCGACATCGTCGGAATGAGCGGATCTGGCCCCAAGGGGCGCTCTGCTGTCTGGTCACAAGCCGAAAGAAGGACGATTGCGCCCAACCCCAGAATGAAGGTGAAAATCTTCGCACGCCCCAAAATCCCCTTGGGGCACACAAGTAAAGTGATCTTGTGGGGCAAGTGACGCGGAGTTCGGCTTCCGAAGTCGTCTGAATTGCAGTTTTCGATAGACAATGAATTGTCGTCCCCCGTAGAATGGTTCCAATGTAACGGGGCCGACACGCTAATGTCGATGCCAACGTCACGTATCCTGAGTCATGGGGCACTCATATGTGGGTGAATAATAACTCGGGGCTTTTGCTACTTCTGAATCCAAAGATTCTGCGACTGGCAAAAGACTACGGGACGAGGGCCATCAGCATCGGCTGAAGCGCTTGAACAGGGGAACTCAACGGATGAGCTTCCCGATCAGAGCATGAACGTTGGTTCCCAACAGCAAACTGGAGATTCAAAAGATGCGAAAGATGTTGAACTTCGCTCTCTCTACGCTCGCAGTAGTCTTAATGGCTGCTCCGGCGATGGCGCAGGGTGTGGCGTACAACGGTAAATTACATATCGGTTTTAGCGACACGGACAACACGAACGGCTTCCGCAGCAATAACGCAATTCCGATCTGCGCCGGCGGTGGCCCGCTTCTCAACCCCGGCACGTACGGAA
>DGPZ01000192.1 GCA_002390675.1 Deltaproteobacteria bacterium UBA4427 | reverse complement strand
ATGGGCTTCGTTGCCGTGGCCGTGGAGCAGAACCAGAGGCACCCCGTCCTTGCTCCATTCGAGCACGTGGAGGGAGTTGTTGTGTGCGCCTTGGACGTGGTGTGAGGTTGGTTCCATGCCCTCAGACTACCACGCTGGCCGGGTCCCCGGGCAAGGCCCGAGGACCGGCTAGGGCGCCGCTAGAAGCGCGCGCGGAGGCCGAAGCGGATGTTCCGTCCCGGCAGTAGCACGTCGTCCTTGTTGAAGGCGACGGCGTTGCGCGCGCGCACGTCCGTGAGGTTCTGCCCCGCGATCGAGAAATCGAGGGCTTTGTCTTCGTCGATCTCCCATGTATGGGTGATCGAGGCCTCGACGAAGGTGTAGCTCTTAGTGTTGGTCTCAGAGTCTCCGGTCTCGTCCTGCGCTTCGTTGCGGATGAAGCCCACTCGGGCGTTCGTCGAGCCGTGGTCGAACCAGAGTCCCGCGCCCCACCGCAGCGGCGTGATACGGGGCACGTTGTTGCTGCCGCCCGAGCCGTTGCCATCGAAGCGCGCCCGCACGTAGTCGAAGCGGCCGTCGATCCCCAACGTCCCGAAGTCGTTCTCGAGGAGTTCGAGGTCTCCCGAGATCTCGAAACCGTAGAAGAGGGCGTCGCGCGAGGTGTAGGCGAGCTCGGCGAGGTCGCCGCCGAGTGCGCCGTCCTCGTCGACGTCGTTCCCGGTCAACGCAGCGAAGATGTAGTCGTCGTACCGAGTCACGAAGCCGGCCCACTCGATCCGGCCGCGATCGTTGTGGGCTTCAATGCGGAAGTCGCCCGTGAAGGAAGTCTCGAGGTCAAGGTCGGCGTCGCCGCGCTCGAAGGTCGCCGTGGCCTCGTGGGCGCCGCGTGCGAGCAGCTCCACGATCGCGGGGGCGCGTTGGCTGATCGAGCCGTTGGCGCCGATCGTCAGCCAGTCGAGCGGAGTCGCCACCAGGCCGAGTGCGCCGGAGACGGCGTCGAAGGTCTTGTCTCGATTGACGTCGCCGATGTCTACGCCCTGTACGCGCGTGTTCTCGTATCGAAATCCCGCTTCGAGATTCAGCGACTCGGCGAGGGGGCGTTCCTCGAAGAAGTAGAGGGCGACCGAGCGCCGCTCTGCCGGTGATAGGAACTCGGCGGCTTCGCCTTCGCCGCGGAAGTCGCGGTGCTGGCCATGAAGCCCGAAGGCGCCCGTGAAGCCTGCAATTTCTTCGTGGAGGACCTCGAGACGTCCATCGAATTCCTCGTTTCGGTAGGTCTGACCGACGTCGCCGTCGGCGATTTCGTCGTGTTCGTAGTCGGTATAGACCCCACGCGCGCGAACTTCACGGATACCGTCGATGGGCTCGAATAGGTCGCCCTCGAAACGGAAGCGATCGGCGTGCATGTCGATGTCGACCGTCGCGTCCTCCTCGGGGAGGCCGTATTTGTTCTCGATCCGCGTATAGGATGCACCGAAGCGGCCGTTCTCACCGATCCATGCGCCTCCAGCTGAGCCCATCCAGGAGTCGGTCTGTGTCCCTGACTGGATCCGGGGCTTGTCGTCGTTGGGGGTGGAGTAGTCGTTGGCCTCCCGGAAGACACCGTCGGCGTGGATCGCGAAGTTGCCGTGGTTCGCATCGATGCTCGCGGCCAGGTCGCGCTGGTTGGCGACGAGGCCGATGCCGCCGAAGACTTCGCCGGTCACGCCCTGCTCGCCGATTTGATCGGGCACGCGATCGGTGATCACGTTGACGACGCCGGCGCTGGCGCTGCCGCCGTAGCGGAGGACCGCCGGGCCGCGGACGACCTCGACTCGCTTCGCGGCGAGGGGGTTGACCGGGACCGCGTGGTCCGGGCTCTCTCTCGACACGTCCTGGGTCCGAAGTCCATCCTCGAGGACCTCGGTCCGGTACGCGTCTTGCCCACGGATCACGGGTCGGCTCGCGCCGGCGGCGAAACCGCTGGTCGTGACGCCAGGGAGGCGGCTCAAGGTTTCGCCGAGGGTCGAGCCCAGGTGCAGGATCAGCTCGTCGCGTTCGAGGACGTCGACCGGGACGGAAAGTTCGTCGCGATCATGCTCGAGGGGTGAGGCGGTGACGACAATCGTTTCGGTGGCGCCGTGTTGTTCGTGGTCATGAGCGTGGGCATGGTCAGAGTTCGCAGAGACATCTGGAAGCACATTTGACTGAGCGGTCGAGAGCGAGGGGGCGAAGCAGGCGACTAGAAGGGTGGCGCAGAACGGAGAGATAAATCGGTGCAAATATTGGTTGCTAGTAAGGGGCATGACGAGCTCCTGCGTTCGTCGCGATTTGGTAGCGACGAGCGGGCGCAAGCGCAGCGAGGGAAACCTCGTCGCGCTGGGCGATGTTTCATGACGGCAGATGGAAGTAGCGGGATCAGCCGATCATTGCAGGAGGAGCGCGGGGCCCCGTCGAGCTCGTTTGAGTTGCGTGAGTGCGCTGCGTGAGGCGAGAGAAGCCACTCCTTGGATCGAGTTCGAAATCGACCAGAAGAGCTTTCTTGGCCAAGAGCTCGTCTTCGTCATGGTGGGATCTGCAGATCAGACAGATCTCGATCTCCATGGTGTGGCGCGACGAATGCTCATGGTGTGCATCGTCTGGCGAGACCGAGGTGCCCGGTATCTGAGGGGCCGAGGTAAGCGGGTGCTCGGCGAGGGTCTCGGTCAGTGGGCGGCCAGCCTCCGATTCGTCAGTCGACTCCGGATGGGCATGCAGCATCGACGCGATCATCCCAATGAGGGCGATCGATGCGATGAGCCGGACTGATAGGGAGGGTCTAATCAAAGTGCGCATTTGCTAGCACGCTGGATGACGGGTTTGCAAATTCTGACCACGGTCGGTCCGGCATTTACCTGAGAGGGAAAGGGTTTGGCCGAGGCATTCACCGGCTGTCGCACCACCGCTAAGGGCGCGTCGGTAGACTAATCGTGGGGTCTTCTGGACGAGGGCGGTAGAGCACGACGGTATGTCCGACGACGCCACATACGGTGGAGCCAGAGCCTTCGGCGAGCGCCACGGCCGCGGCTTTTTTATCCGGGGGCTGGCGCAGCCGCACTTTTACTAGCTCATGGCTCGCGAGTGCCTCGTCGAGGGCGCGCATGAGTGCCTCGCTCAAGCCCCCTTCTCCGACGAAAATGATCGGCTTGAGGGGGTGGGCCAGTCCGCGCAGGTGTCTGCGCTGCGCGCCATTAAGGACGGGCGGGGCGGGAATTGAAGGGGTTGAATCGAGGCCGGCCACGGGATTCTCCGGTTGCGGGGCATGAGGGCGGAGGCACGCCTCAGAGGGCGCGAAGGCCGGACCTTAGCCCAGCTCTCGTATCCGGCAGGGGTCGTTTGGCTCGGCGTGGCGCGCCTTTGCCAAGATTGATGTCTAAAGCCCTCTTAAATCGATTCTCGTGGGTCTCAGGACGACCGGTGGAAATGCCGATACCGGTTATCAATGGCCGACAACAAGCCCATACCGCTATCAGGACGTCTCGCGATCCAACTCAAAATGCTGACCCAGGACGAGGTTCAGCGAGCGATTGCCGAGAGCGACTCATCTGGAAACCCGAGACTCATGCAGGTCTTCCTGCAAATGGGACTCCTTGATCGGGAGCAAGCTTCGAGGCTCCAACAGGTCCAGAAGGATCTGATCGAGAAGCATAGGGCGAAGAAGGGTGGTGCTGTGGCGCCAAGTTCTGCGCCCGCCGGGGCTGCGCCACGCGCAGTGCCTAAGGCCGCACCCGCCGGGGCTTCGCCGCCAGCGAGTCCGCCCGAGCGCCCTGCGCCGGCCGAGATTCATGAAGCGGCTGAGCACGCTGCCGAATCTGCAGCTCCCATGACGTCGCGTGAAGTCGAAGCGCTTAACGAATCTCCGGCCGAGGACCTGGTTCCAGTGATCCAGAAACCCGTTGTTGCCGATGTTTCTGCGGCCGACGTTAGGCCGGAGCCTCTGCGAGCTGAAATTCCTGCGCCACCCGTCGCAGCTGAGCCGCCGCCGATTGCGGACCCGGCACCAGCCCGGCTCGCCGCTCCCGCTCCGGTTGCTGTTCCCGCCGTCGCCCACGGGCCCCAATCTCTTGATCTGCCGATTCCCGAGATCAGTGCCGCGGATCGAGAGAAACTCGAAGCTGTTCTTCAGGCGGGCGTGACCGCAAAGGCATCGGATGTTCATTTCCATGCTGGGGGTCCACTGAAGCATCGCGTGGCCGGTTCGATGATCGTGACTGAGGACGAGATTGATCCCGCGTTCGTCGAACGCATCGTCGTAAGTTCTCTCACGCCTGAACAACGTCAAGTTTTGAAGGACTCGGGTGAGATCGATTACTGCTTAGACCTTCCGGGAATTGGGCGCTTTCGAACGAACGCCTATCGCCAGCAGCGCGGCCTCGACGCGGTGTTCCGAATCATTCCGGAAAAACCGCCGACCCTCGAAGAACTCGGCCTGCCCGATGAGTTGAAGAAGTACACCGACTTCCATCAAGGCATGGTCCTGATCACCGGTCCTGCCGGTTGCGGTAAGTCATCGACGCTCGCGGCTCTCGTTAATCACATCAATGAGAACCGCAACGAACATATTCTCACGGTCGAAGATCCGATCGAGATCGTCCACCCAAGCAAAAAATGTCTCGTGAACCAAAGACATGCGGGGCACCACACTGCGAGTTTCTCTCGTGCTTTACGTGGCGCTCTTCGAGAGGATCCTGACATCATCGTAATCGGTGAGTTACGAGACCTTGAGACGATCAGTCTCGCGATGACCGCGGCGGAGACGGGTCACTTCGTGCTCGCGACGCTGCACACGGCGAATGCTGTGCGTACGGTGAATCGGATGATTGGCGCCTTCCCGTCGAATGAACAGGATCAAGTGCGCGCCATGTTGTCGGAGTCGCTGCGTGCGGTGATTTCGCAAAGGCTTGTACCTACCGCGGATGGTAAAGATCGGATTCCGGCCCTCGAGCTGCTCGTCATCAACCGGGCCATCGGGAACATGGTGCGGGATGAGAAGACGGTCCAGATCCGATCCTCTATGCAAACGGGTAAGGCTCACGGCATGTATCTACTTGAGCAGTCGCTCAATGAACTCGTGGCCGCAGGCAAGATCACGCGTGAAACCGCGCTCAGTTTTGCTGAAGAAGAGAAACTCATTACGGCCGGCGCCTAGCACTCTCGCTTCGCTTCATCGAGATGGCGGCGTGCGCGCCTTCGTAACGCAACAAAAAAACGGGGAAGACATTGGCTGCAATCGATTCGCTGCTTGTGCACTTGAAAGAAAATGACGGCTCGGACCTTCATCTGGTCGCCGATCAGCCTCCGCGCTTTCGAGCGAAGGGCGCTATTCGATTCATCGAAGGCCAAGCCGCTCTGACGAATGACTCGCTTCGCGCCATGATGGAGGAGGTGGCTTCGCGGCGGGCCTGGGAAGAGTACGAAACCACCGGCGATCTCGACTTCGCTTTCAGTCTTGATGGCGTGGCTCGCTTTCGTGCGAACTATTTCATTCAGGAATCCGGGGCGGCTTGTGTCTTCCGCATCATCCCCGAAGAGATTCTCTCGCTAGAGACTTTGAGTCTCCCTAAATCCGTCTGCGATCTAGCTGATTTGAACGAGGGGCTGGTTCTTGTCACGGGGCCAACCGGATCCGGTAAGTCGACCACTCTTGCGGCGATTATCGACAAGATCAACAAGACGTACTCAAAGCACATCGTTACGATTGAAGATCCCGTCGAGTTCGTTCACCAAAACCGCAATGCACTCTTTTCACATCGCGAGGTCGGGTTACATACCCAAGGCTTTGGGCCTGCCCTTAAAAGCGCGATTCGTCAGGACGCCGACGTGATTCTCGTCGGTGAAATGCGCGAAATGGAAACTATCAGCCTCGCGATCACGGCCGCCGAGATGGGCATGTTGGTCTTTGGCACGCTGCATACGAATAACGCCGCAAAGACCATCGATCGGATTATCGATGCGTTTCCGGCGGATGAGCAGAATATGGTTCGGCTCTCACTGTCGGAATCGCTAGCCGGGATCGTGTCCCAGCTGCTGCTCCCTAGGGCTGATACAGGGGGGCGGATTGCCGCAAACGAAATTCTGTTGAAATCCTCGGGTCTCCCTAACATTATCCGAGACGGGAATACGCCCATGCTGAGCCAAATTATCCAGGCCGGCAAAAGTCAGGGCATGCAAGGGATGGACGACGTGCTCTTTGCCTATGCGAAAGAAGGCAAAATTTCTGCGCAGGATGCCTACATGAAATCGACTGAGAAGGGACGGTTCGAGCCGCTTCTGCAGGCAGTTGATGGTGAACCTCCCGAGGATTGATTTACCCGCAGATGGGTGCTCGAGTATGTCGCCTGGCAGATGAGTGCGACGGGATATCACGATTAGGCTACGGCGCAGTCTCGGGCCCGCTCTCAATTTTTGACCTAACGAATTGCGTCATTTGGGACACACAGCCTGCAGCTCATCCTGCGAAACCTCGTAGACCCCTTGTTTCGAGGGGTAAGAGGTGCGCTGCTCGTGTCAGAGGTTCGTCAAAATATTGGACTTGCGTTCGTCCTTGATGTGACGGCGACATCCGCAACGCTCATGCTGACGCATCGAAAGGTGGCTTCGAAGCGATGAGGCTCGGATTGGATCCTAGGCGAGCCGTGCTTTGGTCGTGCTGAGGACACGCTATAAAGCGTCCATGAAACGCGACGCGCCTGCGACCCATCGAAATCGTGAACCGATCTTGGAAGTCTTGCGAAGGTGGCTGCCTGAGCCTGCCCGGGTTCTAGAAGTAGCGAGCGGGACGGGGCAACACGCGATTTTTTTCTCAGGGGCGATGCCGCATATAGATTGGCAGCCGACGGATCACGATCCGGCGAGCTTAGAGTCGACGGCTTCCTGGGTTTCCGAGGAGGGGAACTCGAATGTCCGTGCGCCCGTTTTGCTGGATGCTTCCTCGCCGACGTGGTCGGATGAGATGCGCGCAGAACTGGACAGCGTCGATGCGATCTTCAACGCGAACATGATTCACATCTCACCATGGGCAGTGGCTGAGGGTTTGTTCACCGGCGCTGGAGATTTGTTGGGGAGCGGCGGACTTTTGTTTCTATACGGTCCGTTCAAGGTCGGCGGCGAACATACATCGCCTAGCAACGTCTTATTCAACGAGAGTCTTCGCGAGAGAGATCCACTTTGGGGGGTCCGAGACCTCGAGCGCGTTGACGAAATTGCCGCCGCGGCGGGGCTTCTACGCATCGAGTCGAATGAGCTACCCGCGAACAATAAGCTCCTGGTTTTTCGGCGGGGCTAGCGGAGGGCGGCCGAGGCGGAGTGTTTGTGCGCGAGGCATGCCACGTACTGAAAGCGCTACTTCGTGACACGCATTCCGGTTTTTTCGATCGGGCCATTCTCGCGCCACATATAACAAGCCCCGGTGTTGCCGCCGAGGGAGTTCGAAGAGGGCATCTCCTCGCCGCCTTCTCGGGCTGCCCGAATTTGGTCGGCGAAGTAGGGCTCCATCTGGGCGGCGATGACCTGCAGATATCCCGGGGCGAACATCAGGAGATTATCTTTGATCACCTGTAGGTCCGGGGTGTCCCCGGCGAGCTTGAACACTCGGCCAGCCAGGCCCGGGACGATGGGCTTCTCTTTGAGGGAAGTGAAGGGTTCCGATCGATCGACCCATTCGGCGTCGATCAAGGTCTCGGCAGTCCGGATACGTTCCCGAATATCGAGCCGATCCATTCCGAAGGTTTTTCGGCCGACGGACGCGAAGGTTTTGACTTCGTGTGAGAGTTCGAGCCTCGCGAATGAATTCGATTCCGGCGAGAAGGGACGGGTCGCGGTATCAGCCAGTTGAACTGAAACATCTGTGATTTCATCACTCGCCTCGAATCCGTCGACGAATACACTGCGGCGAAAGAATCGATCATCTTTCGCATGCTCCGTTCCTTCGCGAGCAATGCGTGCTCGCTCGATCTGGGCCGCATGGGGGACCGCGGAACTCATCAGCTGAAATAGCGTGAGAAGGTGCGAACAACCAAGAGGGCCCCCGAAATTCATACTGAGCTTCTTTGCGAATTCATCATCGAGGCATTCGCCCGTTAGGTCAAGCAAACGGGGGGCCGGGTCGCGGCAACATTCTCCCCGAGACGCAACCGAAGGCTCGACTGCCACGAAGGGCTGTTCGACGCGAATCGTTTCCATGCGGAGGGTTTCGGGGTCGAGGTCGAGCTCGATGTTCATCGAATGAATGATACCCGAAGGCTGGACGTCGTAGCTGGACGGTACAAAGCCGTTCTTGCGCAAATCGATCACGTCACCCCGCGCCATCCACCGGCCATCCGCGAGTGGGCGAACGGAAACTGTCAGTGAGCGGGTATGAAGCGGAAGTCCTTGAACGAGGGGCGTCGACACGGGAGGCGGTCCAGTCATTGTTCGTGGTGGCGGGGCATCTTGGAGCTTGGGTGTAGTGTTTGTCTCGATTGTTAGTCGTATCTGTTAGTCGTGTTTATAGGTCGTATGCGTCGGGCGTCCGCGAAGGATGTTGAGCTTGCCCCAATTCGTGACCTTCTTGAACGCGTCGGAGGCGATGAAGTCCTCGAAGGCTTGTTCTTCGACCCAGCGCGAGGAGATCAGGTATACCGGCTCGCCCTCTCCAACTTGTCTGAAGAGCGAGGACTCTTCGTGTCCGTCGATACCGCCCATTGTTTCAATGACGTTGGCGCAGGCATCTTCGAAGACCTTTTCCTTGCCAGGGATGACGAAATAATTCATGCCGATCGTGACCACGGGGAGACTCCTAAATTATTGTGCTTAAATGGCGCCCGAGCATAGCGGCCAGATTCTCCAAAATGGCGAGTGTCTTGGGCCGACTGGGGCCCTCGGGCTGGCCCCCGCAACGAATTAGCTCCCGCTCTACCACTGACTTGGATTATTCCCCACGGGAATCGTATTTATCGAAGGCCGCCGCGGTTGACCCAGCGACGGCCTCTCGCTAAAAACTGCACTCCCTAAAGGCCTTGCGGGCCTATAAAACGACATTTCCCTGCGGACCCGACCAACGAGCCTATATGCGCTCGAGTGGGGCCGTTGATGCGGAGCAAATCCATGGCGCGCGTGTGTGCACTGACCGGCAAAAAGGTCCAATACGGACACAACGTCTCTCACTCGAAGAGGGCGACGAATCGCCGCTTTGAGCCGAATATTCAAAAGGTGCGACTCCAGTCGGAGTCCCTCGGCCAGCGTATCTCGCTGAACATCGCGACGCGCACGCTGCGCACGGTGCAGAAGAAGGGTGGCCTCGACGGCTTCCTTCTCGGCACCGAAGATCACAAGCTCGAGCCTGGCGCGCTTCGCCTCAAGAACAAGATCCGTAAGAAGCTCTCGGGAAGATAGTTCCGAGACCGCCGGGCGGCCTGTCTGTCTAGCCTGGTGGCCTCGCTTTGGGCGGTGCTCGTCACCTAATCTTTTTAAACGCTTGCGCTGATTGCAGGCTCAGGATGTTCCCGCTGGCTGGTACCAGATTGGCGAACTCCATGCGCGTTCCTGAATGACCTTCGGGATGCTGTTATCGCGACAGCCCTCGGGCCGGTCCGCCTCGGGAATGATTGATAGGCAAGTCTGCCAACTCCATCGACAGCTCGGGTTCTCGACGGCACGCACGTAGTAGGCCGCGGATCGCGCAGCATCGAATTCGGGGTCGGTCCAGACCGCGCATAAGCTGTCGTGTCCCGCACCACGCGGAGTGCAGGTGTTGAGGTCGACGCTGGGCGTCGCTGCATCCGATTCCTCTCCCTGGGTCATGCGCCCGCCGATGTCGTAAACGCTTTGGTGGAATTGCCCGTCTTCGCCGTGCCAGACCTTGATGACCTGGAGCCGGTCGAGCAAGCCGCCTGGGTGGTTCTCGACACCTGGATCGCGGCTGACCTGCGCCACGAATACTGGAGCGCGTCCGGGCGTCTTCGCGTTAGGAAGGACGGAGCCCATGGCGACGCCATTTTCGTAGCCCGCCGCGACGAGGCCATCTTGTTCGCAGAGATCCGGATCGAAGTCCCAGCCGCCAAAGAATCGTGGCTTGATGCGGGGGCCGCTCGTTGCGAAGGTTTCCCTGCGCTGCATCGCATCAAAGAGCGAATCCCGCGAGTTTTCGTCGGCCCATACGCCCATTAATCCACCGGGGTTGCGGCCAATCTTGCCTGCGCCGCCGAACGAGGGCTCCGTTGATAGTCGCGCCTCGGCCGTAACGTCGGTTCCCGCACAGCAACCCTGCCACCCGTGCTCCTCGACATCGCCGGGGTTCGCGTTATGTCCGTCGGTGCTGCCGATCATGCCGAATTGAAATGGGTTGACGCCGATTCGCTCCTCTTCACGCAGCCCTTCGACGAGGGCGTACCGCGCGAAGTCCACGCGCGACTGGCAACCGGAACCCCGGATCGCGCCAGAGCCGATGTCTTCTTCGCAATCGTCCGGCGGCGAGGATGCCATGTCGCGAATTTTCTCAAAGCTACAAAGCTCGTCCTCTTCTCCAACAACGTCGAAGAGTCCGTTCTGACATTCCGACTCGCCTTTGATCTGCATGATCTCGACCAGCCGGTCCATTCGGGCACGGACACTCGCCTGGCGCACTTGTTCTTCACGTGACTCGCGCTGCCAAGTGATCTCAAACAAGCGTCCATTCGAAACGTTCGAGTTATGCGGGATGGTAAGAACTTCGCAGCCGCTTCCGCTTTCCGTGCAAAGTTCGTCGAGCTGATCCCATAGATCGACGGCATCTGGCGCTTCGAGGGAAGAAATAGGGAGTTCCGGAACCCGGTCATTCCGGAAGATCACATTGCGATGGACCTTGGACATATTGACGGAGTAGCTGTGCTCCCAGCCATGAAAGGCCGTAAACGAGCAAGCATTCGAATCATCGTTCCATCGTTCGGTTGCGAGCTGCGTGGTCTCCCAAGCGGATAGTAAAGAAGCTCTGCACCGCTCCGCGTTAGGTCCGCAGATGTCTTCAAGCCGATCGAGAGCACCGATCACGGCAGTCAGTCGACCACCCTTCGCAAAGCTCGCTAGGCCAGTCTTCAACTCGGCCTCGCCGCGATAGCTTTGGCACGCCTGGGTTTCGTACGAATCGGACCCCGGTGTCGTGCAGAGCGTGACTTCGCCGATCCACTCGGCATGGTCGGTCACCGCTGCGAAGTCGAGTGGACGATCGAGTTGCGCCTGGCGCGTGCCGACGCTGTTCTCGTCAAAAGGCCCGAGACCGATCGACTCGCCACGGGCGAAGCGGAGCGCGTCATCCGGGGACCCGAGCATGTCGCGCGAACGCGCGTCCATCGAATAGCGCGTGTGGACATGGAGATCGCCGAAGAACGCCTGCCGGAGGGGGGTCCTATCTAGGCAGGCCGGTCGCTCCGACAGCGTTACCGCTCGTGTCGCACTTTTGTTTGGAGGCTCCCAGGGTGCGGCCGTTGGCCGAATGAGAATTAGGGAGGCGCACGAAAGTGTCGCCAGGAGTGTGAGCGCTAGCGCTACGTGTTTCCGCATGGGCCCTCGCTTTCGGTGCGAGCTTCGCGGATTAGAGTGCGAAATGCCAAGCAGGGGTCGGGCTTGGAGTGATCGGGAATAGAAAAAGGGCCTCTCCTATGCCGGAGAGGCCCTTTTTGTATTCGACTCGCGCGTGACGTGATGAAGGGCGAGACTTACTTATTGATCCCGTATCGCTTGCGGAAGCGATCGATCTTTCCGTCGGCGTCGAGCTCGCGCATCTTGCCAGTCCAGAAGGGATGAGAGACAGCGGAAATTTCGAGACGCACGACCGGCACTTCTTCGCCTTCGAGTTCTCGGGTTTCCTTGGACGTGATCGTTGATCGGCTCGTCCACTCGTTGCCGGTGGCGGAATCGACGAAGATCACGTTGTGATATTCGGGGTGAATTTCAGATTTCATAATTGAGTCTCTTACCAGCTCGACTTACGCACACCGGGGAGCTGACCACGGAGGGCGAGCTCTCGCAAGGCGATGCGGGAAATACCGAACTTGTTGTAGTAGGCCTTCGAACGTCCTGAGACGGCGCAGCGATTATTCTTGCGCGTCGAGCAGGAGTTTCGGGGTAGCTTCGAGAAACCGTTCTGCGCTTCCATCTTCTCTTCGATGGTCGCATTGGAATCCTTGAGAATCTTGCGGAGCTCGGCTCGCTTCTCAGCGTGCTTTGCGATCAGCGCGAGGCGCTTGTTGTCTCGATTGATTTGGGACTTCTTCGCCATGGAATAGCGGTGCTCCTGGGAGGGACTTATAAGGGCCGGGAGAGTACGGCCAGCCGCCCTTCGTGGCAAGGCACGCTAGGCCAATCTCCGTGGATTTCGATGAGAATTCCGGAGGCCCCCTCGGGGGCACCCTGGCTCGCCTGAGGGTGCCGGAGGGCTCAGCCACGCAACCGTGGCCTGCCAGGCCGGCTAGTTTGATCCAAGAGACCGCGACACCCCCGACCCGCAAGTCGGGGGAGGCCCATCGTGGCCGTAATCCGGATCAGTTTTTCGCGGTCGCCGTGTGGAATTCTGAGATGCGGGACGGTTGCCATGCCTCGTTCAACGACGTGCGTCGCAGTTGGGAGGTCGATGTCACGCGGCAGAATCGCGAATTCCTCGAGCTACTAAGCCGTCGCGCAGGCCACAGTGTCCCGGTCCTAGTTCTTGATCCTTACTGAGGCGCCGGCGGCGGGCTTGGCAGAGGCGCCCGTGGGTGCCGACGAATTCGAGGATACTGCGGGCTCGGCCGCTTTCTTATTTCGGAGCCTTCCGGAGAACCTACGCGTCCTGTCGGTCGATCGAAGTGGCGACCAGGGTGCGGGCTGCTGATCGCGAGGGATCAGAAAGCGATTCCGGATTCACGCTTTGCGCGGCTTAGAGCGAACTCCCGACGAGCAACGGGGGGGCTAGCTGGACTATCCTCGCGCCTCTTCGGCCGAATTTCCGCGCGCAATACCTTGCGCGAAGGTGGATTCGGCGAGCGAATGAGCCGAAGACCACGCCGAGCCACGCTCCGCCCCTCTCTGGGTTTGCGAGCGCAACGAGAGTTAAGATGAGTAAGTCCCCATCGCCGGGTGAACGACCGGTGCGATCGATTGATCCGAAGAGCCTTTCCAAGCACTTCGAGGCCGTCGACGTAGAACAACGCTGGGACCGCACTTGGCAAGAGAGCGGCGTCTATCACTATGACGCCGACCGTACGCGGAACGAGACTTTCGTGGTGGATACGCCGCCGCCGACCGCGTCGGGATCGCTGCATATCGGTCACGTCTTTTCGTATACCCAGGCCGATGTAGTCGTTCGTTACAAGCGCATGACGGGGATGAACATCTTCTATCCCATGGGCTGGGACGATAATGGTCTGCCCACTGAGCGACGAGTTCAGAACTATTTCCACATCCGTTGCGACCCTAACACGCCCTATCAGGAGGGGATGACCTTCGAACAGGCCTCGTCGAAGGTGCGCAAGAAGCCGGCGACGCTTGTCTCCCGGCCTAACTTCATCGAAGCCTGTTACGACCTTATCAAAGAAGACGAAAGCGAATTTTCCGTCCTCTGGCACCGAATGGGGCTCGCCGTCGACTGGCGTCAGGAGTACCAGACGATCGATGAGCATTGTCGCCGCACGGCGCAGCGATCGTTCCGCGATCTTTTTGACAAGGACCATGTCTACACCTCGGATGCGCCCACCATGTGGGACGTTGACTTTCAATGCGCCGTCGCGCAGGCGGAAGTCGAAGACCGCGAGGTACCGGGCGCGTTTCACAAGATCGAGTTCGCTGTCGAGGGCGAAGATACGAGCTTTGTGATTGCGACAACCCGCCCCGAACTTCTGGCCGGTTGTGTTGGAGTGACTGCTCATCCCGAAGACGAGCGGTTTAAGTCGCTCTTCGGGAAGCGTGCGATTACGCCACTATTTAATGCTCCCGTCCCGATTTTCCCGAGCGAGATGGCCGACCCGGAAAAGGGCACAGGCATCTTGATGGTCTGCACTTTTGGTGACCAGACGGATGTGCAGTGGTGGCGCGAAGAGGGGCTTGCTCTACGCCAAATTATTGGCCTTCAGGGTCGATTCATTCCCGTCGATTTTGCGGAAGCGCCCTTTGAGAGCCTTGATGTTGCGAAGGCGAATGCGGCCTATGCCGAGATCGAAGGTAAAAACATTAAGCAAGCGCAAAAGCGCATCGTAGAGATGCTAGGTGAAGCCGAGCACAGCGCGACGGGGAACGGGCCGCCGCTTCAAGAAGAGCCCGAGCAGATCTCTCACGCGGTGAAGTTCTTCGAAAAGGGTGACCGACCGCTAGAGTTGCTGCCGACCCGCCAATGGTTCTGCCGCTTGCTCGACAAAAAAGCAGAAATGATCGCAAAGGGCGAACAGATTACGTGGCATCCGCCTTATATGTTCGCGCGCTACCGCGACTGGACCGAAAACCTTTCCCTCGACTGGTGTCTGTCGAGGCAGCGCTATTTCGGCGTGCCTATTCCAGTTTGGTACCCGCTGACCGCAGACGGCGAGCCTGACTACGACAAGCCTCTCGTAGCCAAGGCCGAAGATATGCCCGTCGATCCGACGACGGATGTGCCGGACGGCTACGAAGAAGTGCAGCGTGGCCAGCCAGGCGGCTTTACGGGCGATTCCGACATCTTTGATACCTGGTTTACGAGTTCGATGACGCCGCAGATCAGTTCACATTGGGGAGAGAATGATGATCGTCATGCGAATCTCTTCCCGGCGGATATGCGCCCGCAGGCTCACGACATCATTCGGACCTGGGCGTTCTACACGATCGCTAAGGCGATGCTGCATGAAGATAAGGTGCCATGGCATAACGCCTTGATCTCGGGGTGGATTCTCGATCCGGATCGAAAGAAGATGTCGAAGAGCAAGGGCAACGTAACGACGCCTCTGCCTCTGATCGAGAAGTACACGGCGGACGCGGCGCGGTACTGGGCGGCGAGTGCGCGGCTGGGTTCCGACACGGCCTTCGATGAGAATATCTTTAAAATCGGAAAGCGTCTCGTGACGAAGCTCTTCAACGCGTCGAAGTTTGTGCTCGCGCAGCAAGGGCAGGTCCAACCGATCACGCAGGAACTTGATCTGGCTTTCGTTGCGAAACTGAAGACGCTGGTCGAGGACTCGACAAAGAACTATGACGCCTATCAATATGCTCATGCGCTTCAGGACACAGAGTCTTTCTTCTGGACGCATTTCACGGATACGTATCTAGAGCTTGCGAAGGTACGTGCGCGCGCCTTCGAAGACGGAGCGACAGGCGACGAAGCGGCAGCGAGTGGCTCGGCGGTTGCTTCGCTGCGTCTAGGCTTATCAGTCTTGCTTAGGCTCTTTGCGCCGGTCTTGCCGTACATTACGGAAGAGGTCTGGAGCTGGGCCTATGCTGATGAGTTCGCGCCAGAGGGGGATGCGATCGCGCGCAGCATCCATGCGACCTCCTGGCCGAGCGGGTCAGATTTCGCAGAAATTGCGGCTCCGGCGGATGCTGCGAGTTTTGATACGGCGGTTGCGGCTTTGGCGGCAATCAACAGAGCCAAGGCGGATGCGGAAGTTTCGATGGGGCGTGACGTTGAGCAGCTTCGTTTGGCAGCAAGCGTCGAAACGCTGCGCATTCTAGGGGGTATTTCCAAGGATGTTCTCGGCGCGGCTCGCGTCGCCGCTCACGAGTTTGAGACGAAGGACAGTCTCGAAGCGGGCACCTTTGAAGTGGTGAATATCGTTTTCGCGCCGAAGCCCGAGAAGCACAAGAAGGACTAAGGCTATGCCTTCGGGCGAGTGGGTTGCGATCGGATCGGGCTCGCGCGTTTGGCTTGTGGACCGCACGCGGGCTCTGCTCCGATGATTTCCGTGTTAGGCGTTTTTCTTGCGACGATTTCGGATCAGCGCTTCTTGTGCGACGGAGGCAAGCTGCACGCCGTCCGCTGTGTAGAGCGACCCAAAGATCAGGCCGCGTGCGTTATGCGCAATCGGGCTCACAGACGAATAGAGCAGCCAGTCGTCGAAGCAGATCGGGTGGTGCAGCCAAACCGAATGATCCAGGCTGGCGCCCATGAAGTCCTTGCCGGGCATTCCCTGGGCACCTTTGATTGCTGTTCCTAGGAGTGTGCGGTCGGACGCGTAGACGAGGGTCGCCGTATGGAGATCGGGGTCATCCGGCAGCTTTCCTCGGGTCCTGATCCAGACCGATCGAACCGGGTCTCGGGGGCTGTCATCTTCGAACTCCGTCGCATCGAGCACGCGAACCTCGATCGGGTTGTCGAATTCCTGTGGCTCGGGGAGGCCAAGGCTTCGATGCCGCAGGGTCAGCCATTCGGGTTTGCCCTCTGGAGACTCGACTTCTGGCATGGCGCGCTGGTGGCTCATGCCGTCTTCGGGACGACAGAAGCTCGCTGCCATGTTGAAGATCGCCTCGCCTGCCTGATGCGCGACAACGCGGCGAGTCGTGAAGGAGCGTCCATCGCGAATCCGGTCGACGACGAAGCGGATTGGGACGTCGTAGCGGCCAGGCCGTAAGAAATAGGCGTGTAGGGAATGCAGCAGGCTCGAAGCGGGTGCCTCGCCGCGCTCATCGGCGTTCACTGTGGCCATCGCGGCCATGACGGATTGAGCGGCCACGAGCCCCCCGAAAAGCCTGCCTTCGCCACTGCCTGGATCTGCAAGAAAGAGGTCCCGGTCCAAGGCTTCAATTTCTAGCCGTTTGCAGAGGTCTTCGATCGGGTTGGGGGCATCTGGCGTCTCTGTGGAGCTCATCTTTTCGGGATCCTTTGAGCACGGGCGCGAGCGGAGCGGTTGGGAGTCGCACACTAGCAGAGAGGTGGAGAGGCCTATGGTGGCTGGCAGGAGAGACTCCAGGCGTCGTGAGCCATCACTGGAGAAGTGATTATTAATTTTAATTAGTAAAACTATAAATAATGTAGTATTTCTTAAAAAAAGTTTTACTCAGAAATAGATAAAACATAATTAAAGATCGACTATTTGGAGATTCCAAAATGCGCGAGCCCTCACGGGTAGGAGAAAAGAAGCGACGCACCCGTGAACGGATTCTTGCGAATGCAATCGCATTGTTTCGTCACCACGGTATTCGCAAAACTCGCCTAGCCGAGATCGCCTCTGCGAGCGATCTCGCGCCCGCGACGGTCTTTACGCATTTCCAGACGAAGAGCGATTTGGCGGAGGCGTGGGTCAGGGGAGAAGTCGAATCGATCCTGGCCGAGGCGATTCGAGATGCTGTCGAACGAGAACGAAGCTTTCGCTCTGCGGTTCGAGCGGCCTGTCGCTCGCTCGCCGAATCAGCGGGGCCCGAGGCGGCCCTTCGACTCGAAGCTTGGCGACTAGTCGGCCGAGCAGGGGCCCTAGACCAGGTGGGCGAGGTGGCAAGGGCGGGATTGATCGCGGGAGTGAAGGGCGAGCAGGCCCGCGATCATCTGCGCGCGGATCTACCCGCGGCAGAACTTGCCGCGATGCTGTCCGATGCGATTGAGGGCGGCCTAGTAGGGTCGCTGGAGGCAGTCGAGGCCGCGGATGCGGCGGGCTTCGAAGAGGATACTCGGCGCATTGGAAAGGCGATTCAGACGCAGGTCGATCTCATGCTCGACGGCGCTCGGAAGAGAAACGAACGGGTCAGGCCCCCGGCGCGGAATACGTGAACGTTTCAGCGGCCAAGACTTCGCCTTCGTCCGTCACGATCTCCACGGTCCAATCTCCGATCCAGTCCTCAATGAGATTCTTGCTCGACCATACGCGCCATCGCGGGCCTTCGACGTCGAATACCACTTCGGCAACGGTCTCTCCATCAAAGATCCAGCGATGGGTGACTTGATGGCCGGCGAGATCTCGAAGGTCCGAAAAGAAAATAATCTTGCGGACGTCGGTGGAGAAAAAAGTGATCTGATCAATCGGTTCGCGATCTTCGACGGCGGAGGTGAATTGCGCGACGGCGCTCGGCAGCGCTGTGGGTGCGGCGATTCCCTCTTGGGCGTGAGCGAAATCTGCCCTCGGAACGCTGAAAAATAGAATCGCTGCGAGAAGGCGGATCCCCGACTGAAATCGCCGAACCGGACGGGCTGATTGGATCTGACGTTCCGGCATCACTGGCGCTCCTGCTCATGGTTGCTTGGGATGTTTTGGGGTGTTGTCGGGGCTCAGACGACACCTCATTTGGCAATTTTCACGACGGGCTTGTTCTCTTAATCAAAGAGTAAGTCGTCGCAGCGTTGCTCCCTACGAGATCCAACGGAGCGAGAGGAAGGGTAGCGGGTTTGGTGCCTCGCGAAGTGGGGGACGTGGGCTGCTAGGTTGGGGAGATGGAATTGCTTCTCATCAGACACGCGGAACCTGTCGAGGAACACACACCCGACGGTTCTCCCGCTGATCCTGCTTTGACGGAGCGTGGACGAGCGCAATCCGAGGCGCTTGCGAGGTGGTTGGCGCGCGAAGGACTCGACGTTTTGGTTTCGAGTCCGGCGAGGCGCGCCCAAGAGACCGCCGCGGCGGTCGCGCTACTTCTTGGGAAAGACGTTGAGATCGAAAATCGCGTTCGTGACGCGAACGCGGATGCCGACTCTTATGTACCGCTGGAGGCGGATCGCAAAGGCGACCGGGCGGGCTATCAGGCGCGGCTGGCGTCCTATCGCAAATCCCCCCGCCTTACGTCGATTGCAGAGCGAGTGAACGAAGCCCTAGATGACTGGACCACACGCCTGCGCGGTGGGCGACTCGCGGTGTTTTGCCATGGGTCGGTGATCAATGTCTTCGCGGCACGTGTGTTAGGTCTGGGCAACGCGGCCTTCCTAGAAGCGGACTACGCCAGTGCTCACCGTTTCCTGATTTCGCGCAAAGGCATCCGGAGCGTGAAAAGCCTGAACGAAACCGCCTATTTGTTGTCGGACTAGCTCAGCGCGGATCTGCTCCGGCCGGCTCCGTTTCCTTAGGCGCGTTCGGTTGCGGCCGGTAGGGCTCTTCGATGCCTATCTTGATCGGAGCCCGTCGCGCGAGCGGCGTCGACGCATAAAGACCATTGAGCACGCCGGTGTAGACGAGTTCGAGCTCGTTGCGCGTACGCTTTGAGAGGTCTTGGAGGGTCTCATTCTCCTTCGCAAGTGCGATCCGGAGACGCGTGACCTTCAGCGAGTATTCCGCATCTTTCTCTAGCGGACGGAAGCTGTGTGCGAAGGAACGAGTTCGGCCCCGGTATCGATTGGCCGCTTCCGGGAGCGTTAAAACCGTGAGCCGGAAAACGAGGTCGTCATATAGGACGAACGTGATACTGACGTCGAGCCGCCCGAAGCCGCTCGTCGCACGCCCCTCGACTCGGACCGCAGGCAAATCACCGATGCGGATCTTTCGCCGCTCATCGGCACGAAATCTCATGCCCTCGAATTCGTCGTCGAGGAAGGTGTCCACGACCTCTTCGAGAGAGTTCCCTCCTAGTGGCAAAGCAGCTAGTTCTGCCTGAGCATCGCGCCGCGGCGATAGGGCGCGAACCGCTTGTTGAGAATTCATAGTTTCCCAGCCCTGCGGAAAACGAATTGAGAATTGAAGCTCCGGATGTACGAAACGGTTTTCTTCGTCGAAGAGTCCGCCAGCTGGATCGTCGCCGATAATGAGACCATCAATTTTTTCGTAGTAGTCGGCCGGACGATTTCCGGCAACGCCTTCGGCTCGAGTCCATTTGAGGGAGATCGCGCGATTGATGGCGATGGCTGAGCGCTCGGGGCTTGTGGGGTGCGTTGCGAAAAATGAGGGAAGCCGTGCCCAGCCGATTTCATAGCGCTCGGCCGCGTCCAGTTTGCGAAGGAAGTTTGCGATTCCGCGAGGGTCGTAGCCCGCCTTCGCGGCGAGGAGTTGTCCGCCTCGATCGGCATCGCGCTCTTGGTCTCGACCGTAGGCCGCAATTTTGGCTGCGCGGAGGAACCCGATCGCGAAGGGGTTCATCCGCCGAGTGTATTCGATTCGTGCTGAGGCATGCCGCTCTGCCGCGTGGGTAATTTCGTGGCCAAGTACACCGGCCAGTTCGTCTTCGCTCGTCGCTAGGGAGAGGAGTCCGCGGGATACGTAAATCTGTCCGCCGGGTAAGGCGAAGGCGTTTGGAACGTCCTGGTCGACGATCTGGAATTGATAGTCGAAGGGGCGCGGAGGCGCGTGACGAAGCAGTCTTAGGGCTACGCTTCGCACATATCGATTGAGGGCTTCGTCTTTAACGATCCCGAGTTCGGCTTCGATCAGCGGTCGCTGATCCTCGCCGACCCGCGCGTCGTCGTACTCGGTGTCGAGAACGACTCGTCTCTGCTTTTCGTCCTCTTCTTCTTTCTCTTTTTCTTCCTCGCTCGGGGCGTTCTCTCCCGTCACCGCTCCGCCAGGTTCTTCGCTCTTTGTCGCATCGGATTCGTCGCCCGGCTTAGCCTCGGCGTTTTCGGAGATATCTTTGGGCGGCGTGGCCTCCTGCCCTGGCGGCGCAGGCGCCGCCGCAGCCTGTGGGGGAGCGGCCGTGGGGATAGCGGGGCCCGTGGCGGTCTCTGGGCGAGACTCCCTGGGTCGCGAGGCACAAGCGCCAGCGATTAGAACGATTGCGATGAGAGGCGAAATTGTGCGAATCAAGGTATCGCTCTCCGCCGAGCGGGGACCCGGGTCATCGATTCCATGCCGAACGATCGTTGGGCGGAACGGGGGTCGAGTCTATCATCCAGCCTGCACTTCGGCCGCGACTGGCTGCTCGGCGACCCAAGCAAGAATACATCCCCCGAGATAGCAAGTATTGGCCGCCGAATTGATCGGCATCGTTTGCAGGAAACGATGCAACTATATGACGGTTTGAAAGGGGCGGGTGATGGCAGAGTGGACGCTCGAAAAGAGCGGACGGTTCCCTGGAGTAAAAGGGCCCGTGGTTGCCTGCGTGATGGATGGTGTTGGATATGGCCGTCGGGATGAGTCCGACGCCGTATGGCTCGCACGCACGCCGACCCTCGATTGGCTTGCGAACGCCAGCCCATCCAATGACCTTGTTGCGCACGGCAAGGCCGTTGGAATGCCCTCTGATGGCGACATGGGAAATAGCGAAGTCGGGCATAACGCTATCGGCGCCGGACGTGTTTTTGATCAGGGCGCAAAGCTGGTGGCGAAGGCGATCTCTGATGGGACACTTTTCGATGGCGAAGCGGCTGGCGTGTGGCAGGGCGTAACGGAGCGCGTTAGGGAGCGTGGGTCGACGCTGCATTTTCTGGGTCTGCTTTCAGACGGGAATGTTCATAGTCATATCGACCATATTTTTGCGTTGTTGCGAAGGTGTGATCTCGAGCAGGTCGAGCGAGTTCGTTTGCACGTGCTGCTCGACGGACGGGATGTGCCCGAAACGAGTGCGCTCGA
The DNA here is from genome assembly GCA_002390675.1 of Deltaproteobacteria bacterium UBA4427. GTDB lineage: Bacteria > Myxococcota_A > UBA9160 > UBA9160 > UBA4427 > UBA4427. The sequence continues at coordinate 56,399 of DGPZ01000192.1, read as the reverse complement.
TTACGTGGATGCCCTCGAAGAATTGCTTGAGACAATTTCGGGTAAGCCCAATCGTGACTACCGCATCGCCTCTGGTGGCGGTCGGATGACCACGACCATGGATCGGTATGGAGCCGACTGGGCCATGGTCGAGCGCGGCTGGGCGACGCATGTGCGCGGCGAGGGGCGTGGCTTCTCCAGCTGTCGTCGGGCGGTTACGACCTTCCGCGGGGAAGAGGCTGGGATCGGTGATCAAATGTTGCCGCAATTCGTGATCGTCGAAGGCGATGGTCAGCCTGTTGGGCGAGTCGAAGATGGTGATGCCGTTGTCTTCTTTAACTTCCGTGGCGACCGCTCGGTCGAAATTACCCAGGCCTTCGAGGACGATACGTTCCCGCATTTTGATCGCGGGCCGCGGCCGGACGTCCTGTACGTAGGCATGATGGAATACGATGGGGATCTCAAACTTCCTTCTCAGTATCTAGTGGCGCCACCGAAAATCGATCGGACTCTCGGCGAGTTCATCGCGCGCGCTGGAATGCATCAACTGGCAATTTCCGAAACGCAGAAATTCGGTCACGTGACTTATTTTTGGAATGGCAACCGGAGCGGGGCCTTTGATGAAGACGTCGAGACCTACATCGAAATCCCTTCGGATAATCGACCTTTCGAAGAGCGCCCATGGATGAAAGCGGCGGAGATTACGGACCGTCTGATCGATGAACTCAGGACCGGTCGTTATCGCCACGCGCGCGTGAACTACGCGAATGGGGATATGGTCGGACACACGGGCCATCATGCGGCGGCGATTCAAGCGGTTGAAGCGGTGGATCTTCAGATCGCGCGGTTGTTGCCTGTGATCGAATCGCTCGGCGGGGCTTTACTCGTCACTGCGGATCACGGTAATGCCGACTGCATGTTTGAGATCGACAAGAAGACCGGCGAGCCGAGCCTTGATAAGAATGGGAACGTCAGAGCAAAGACGAGTCATACGCTGAATCCGGTTCCGCTACACGCTTATGTGCCGGGCGGGAAGATTCGTTTGGATGCGGGGCCACTCGGTAAGACGAAGCCCGGACTGGCTAACCTAGCGGGAAGTATTCTGACCCTAATGGGCTTTGAAGCACCCGAAGACTTCGAGCCATCTCTGGTTGATCTCGCCTAACGAGTCGGGAACACGCTAGGAGCTGTTCGAATCTAGAATAAAGAAGCCGTTAGAAGTTATCGCCCATCTTGCGGAGCACGCGACTGAATTCGTCAGTTTCCTCGTCGGTGAAGACTCTTTTCGCGTGTTCTAAGAGGCCTAGCATGCCTTCGTGATATCGATTGCGTGCATTATGAACGGCGTGAGTTCCTTTAGTCCCTATGCCAATGACGGCCGTGAAGTCTTCGCGGAACACACGATTGATCGAGAGGCGTTCTGGCGAAGGAGTATCAATGGGTGGCCTGCCACCGCTTGAGGGGTGCAGGCGGCGCGGCCGTGCATATCTGGGCGAAGGATGGACTCGAAGTCCCAGGACACACGCTTCGGCTCGAGCGGTACCCCGAGGGGCTTTTGGGCCGATCAGGCACTCACGATGCTTCGTCTCGCCCCGTCTCGGACTGGCTGTTGAGAGGGGCTCGCGATCGGGTTAGATTGCGCGGCCGAATCGGAATCCTGAGTCATAACCCCGCCGCGTCAGTTGAGTTCGCGTCGGGCTCATTGGCCGGGTCCGCCAAAGCCGCCGAGCTGCATTCGCCGCTCCGCCAGCCAACGAATAGGAAATCTTTATGTCGAATTCGCAACCTGCGCCTCTCGCCGGTGTGCGGGTGATCGAGAGCTCCATGCTCGGTCCCGCCGGTATCACGACTCACCTCGCCGACCTTGGAGCTGATGTCATCAAGGTCGAACCGCCCCAGGGCGATTATATCCGCGAGATGACCTGGCCGATCGTCGAGGGCAACTCCCTCATGCATCTCCATCTCAACCGAGGCAAGAAGTCGATCACCCTCGACCTCAAAAACCCCGAAGCGGTTCAGATCTACAAGGACCTCGTGGCCACAGCCGACGTCGTCGTCGAAGCGATGCGCCCAGGTGCGCTAGCCCGCCGCGGCCTCGGCTATGACGACCTCAAGGAGATCAACCCGAAGATCGTATTCTGCACGATCTCCGGATACGGAATGACCGGTCCCTACGAAAGTCTTCCGTCCCACGGTATTGCCTACGACACTTGGGCCGGCATCGTGAACCCCGCCTACGACGACGAAGGCTTCTGCTACATCCCCGAACATGCTTCGGTGGGCATCCATGCGGGTCCGATTTTCGGTGCCTTCAGCATCCTCGCCGGTGTGACGCGCGCGCGTGAGACTGGCGAAGGTTGTTTCATGGAGGTTGGTCAGAGTGACGCGGCGGCATATATGGACTGGTACCGGTCTGAGTCGCACATGGCCTATCGCCGACCCGAGGACGTCGTGACTGGCAACAAGGCGGATAACTACGAGCGCCGCGCGGTCGGTACGAAGGGTATGAAGGAAGGCGTCCGCTACCAGATGTACGATGCCAAGGACGGCGTCGTTCTGATCATGTGCTCCGAGCAGGAATTCTGGAAGAATTTCTGCGAGGAAGTCGGACGCATGGATCTCTTCGAGAAGTGGCCGGGCAGTAAATATGCCGATCACGCAAGAAACAACCGTGAGCTGCAGGCGGAGCTTCAACCAATCTTCAAGATGAAGACCTGCAAGGAATGGATCGACCTGGGGAACACGAAGAACTTCCCGATGGCGCCGGTGAATACGCCGGAGAACATCGTCGACGATCCGCAGTTCCAGGACCGCTTCAAGCTCTTCCCGCATGAGAAGCACGGCGCGGACATGCTGCCCTTCCCGGTGCAGTTCGTGAACGAAGAGCTGCCGGCGCCTTCGATGGCGCCGACGGTTGGCGAGCATAGCGAGAAGGTGCTCTCGGACGTGCTCGGTTACGACGCGACGAAGTTTGCGGACCTGAAGGGGAAGGGTGCCTTCGGCAATAAGTGAGGCCCGGAGGCATGAGGCGCTTCGCGCACTTCGTGCTCTTCACGACGAGATCGATCGGGAAGCCGATCGACTTGCGAATCGACATGCGGAGCGGCTGCAATGTGGTCGTGGCTGCTCCGCTTGTTGTCTGGACGATCTCACCGTTACTAGCATCGAAGCGGAGCGGATTCGAAACGCGCACCCGGAGCTACTCGCGCAGGGAACTCCGCGTGCGCCCGGTGGCTGCGCATTTCTAGACGACGCCGGAGCGTGTCGCATCTATGAAGACCGGCCCTCGGTATGTCGTACGCAGGGACTCCCTTTGCGCGTCTTTGGTGAAGACGAGGACGAGAGAATTTTTGAACACCGAGATATCTGCTCACTCAATTTAGACGGTGGCCCACCTCTCGACTCACTCGACGAGGATGACTGCTGGCTAGTCGGTCCCTTCGATCTGCGCCTTGCCGCGCTTGATGAATTATTCGGGGGTGACGACGAATCTCGGATCGCGCTTCGGTCACTTTTCGCACGCTCACCTAAGGATGCGATCGGATGATTGAAGTCGACAAAATTTCGACTCGAATCTGCCGTCTCGGCGCGCGCGGGACCTCGTCGCTTTCCGCGAAATAGACAGGATCGCGAGATTCTGATGAAGAGCATCGTTCTCTCTCGGCGATCGCTCGCCCGATTCGCGACTAGCGTCGAATGATGAAAAGCTTCTCGATCAGCCACCAAGCGCCGGCTCCGACATAGCCGAGGGGGCCGAGAATCATTTCCGATTCCGCAGGATCGAGCCGCAATCCGAGACTGGACATGGCGACATCTCGGGTTAGGCGCTTGCGTTGTCCTTCGAGTGAATCGAGTTGAGTCTGGATACGATTCAACTCGCGCTCAATTTTGAGAATCTCGTCGATCTTGGAGGCGCGATCGAGCAACGCCCGCATTCGATCGCGAAGTCCACGGAGGTTCGTGATCTTCGCGTCGAGGTCGATCGCCTGGTTGGTGACGTCGACAACCTGTGCGGAACGCGAAACCGGTTCTCCCAATTCCTCGAGAGACGCAAGCGTATGATCCAGTCGATCCGACGGCACTCTAAAGTCGAGGTAGTAGGAGCCATCGGGATTTCGTGTAGAGCGCTCCGTCGTTCCGCCTGCTCCGGAAACCAGGGCCGACGCCTTTGCACTCGTTGCTTCGATCTCTTCTTCGTCGACTTCCAGGCCGAGGGACGCCGACTTCCGAAGCATCCTTTGATCGGGGATCGCGCCGCCCTGAGATGAATAGGAAACGTCCGCGCTCATGTTGCGAGATTTCGCCGCGAAGCCGACGGTTCGCCCGCCGGCTTCGTTGCCCATGAGTTTTTCGCTCCCGTGCATCTGGGCGCAGGCCGCGAGGGGAATGATCAGAAGCAGGACGAAGAGAGGACTGATAAATTTCATGGTTTTTATGACACCTTTCTGCATTGCGTGGTTCCGCACTCCCTCTTGCTTCTAAGCTCAGTGTCGCACTCCGAGGAGTCAGTTCACTCCAGTTTTTGAATCAAGTCGATCCTATGAAGTGGTTGGGCGGGCGGAACGGTCGAACCAGCAAAGGTCATAGAATTCACCGCGTCGATCCGAGGCGCGATGAAAGGTGCCGACGGTTTCGAATCCAAACTTTTGATGGAGCGCGACGGAAGCCTCGTTAGGCAAGGTGATGCCAGCGACTAGGCGCTCCGCGTCGGGCTCTTCGGCGAGAGCTGTAAAGAGCGTTTCGTAGAGCTTAGAGCCGATACCGGACCCCGTATAATCAGGATCCACGTAGATGCCGATTTCGATTGAGTGACGATAGATCGGCTTCGGGTGAAAAACGGAGCTTGTCGTATATCCGATCACGTCGTTTTCACATTCGGCCACGAACAGCCTGTGTGGGCCCGTCTCTTGATACTGCGCGAGCCACTCTTCGCGGTCGCGCATCGATATGGGTTCCGTGTCGTACGTTGCGTGGGTATGGACCACGTAGTGATTATAGATTGCGACCAGCGTGGCTAGATCCGAATGTCGTCCTGCGCGAATTACGACTTGGTCAGTCACGTTAGGCCTCTATGAGGGCAGGAGTTGCGAGCGTGTGCAGAAGTGTGAGCCAAATCGGTTGTAACGTCGCGAGCCCGCAGGCGAATGCGAGGGCGGCACGGTGGTGAGAGAGGGTGAGAGCGTCCCTGAGTCGAGCGAACTTTTACCCACCCGCCTGTTTTTAAGCCCCGGACGCCTCGATTGTCGTTAGGCGGGAAAGGCTTGCCCCGACCATTGCTCGCTCAGCGTCCACAGCTTCTCGGCCGCTTCACCATCGACCGCCCAGGAGACGACGCCGAAGCTGGCTCCGGGTTTCTCGATCACGTCTGCCACGTTGCAGTCTTCGCAGTACACGCCGCCCTGGCCGTCGAGCTCGGTAGAGGTCGCAGCCCAGACCGTAGTGGCGGCACCGGCCTCTAGGGTCTTGAACTTCATGGGTTCGTTCTGCGGTCGACTGCTCATGAGCGTTTTGATGTCGTCTCTGTCCATGTGTCGGGAGAGTTCAGTCTGAATCGCGCCCGGATGCACTGCGTAGCTCCTGATGCCGCGATCCTTGAAGCGCTTATCCAGGGCGACACTGAAGAGGACGTTGGCCGTCTTGGCCTGGCCGTATGCGGTGAACTTGTTGTATTCGTCGCGCTCAAAAAAGGGATCCTCGAAGCGCAAAGGCGAAAGCCTATGCCCGCCGCTTGAGAGGTTGACGATGCGGGCAGGTGTTGCGGCGCTGAGGCTGTCGATTAAGCGAGCCGTCAGGACAAAATGCCCGAGGTGGTTAGTTCCGAGTTGAGTGTCTAGGCCTTCTTTGGTGCGGCCGAGCGGGCACATCATGACGCCGGCATTATTAATGAGTCGATCGATCTTCGGGAAGCGGGCGGCGATGTCGTCGGCACCTTTGCGAACGCTGTCCAAGTCGAACAGGTCAAGCTCTGCGAATTCGATATCGGCGTTAGGCACGGCTTCGCGGATTCGGGTTGCGGCTGCTTCTCCCTTAGCGCGGTCACGAACGACGCTCACAACGCGTGCGCCTCGCTTGGCGAGTACCCGGGCCACTTCAACGCCTAGGCCGGCGGAGCCGCCGGTCAGCACGATGGTCTTGCCGGAGAGGTCGACGTCTCCGGCTGCTTCTTCTGCTGTGGTGTCGGCGCCGAACGAGTTGGCCATGGTGAGGATGCTCCTGGGGTGCGAAGAGATGAGATGACGCGAAAGACGATCGCGGTTTTGGAAAGGATAGGGGCTTCGCCCGATTCAGGCTGCGCCGCGGAGCACCGTTTCGATTCGTAGGGTGCCGTTTCTCGCCTGCTCAGCGGGGGGTGGGGTGTGGACGAGCAGGTTGACGAAGGGGTATCGAGCCGTGGCGCGGCAGGCTGGGATATCCGATTCAGTGATGTGCCGGAGGAACTGATCGAGGCTTGCAAAGAACGCCTGGAGTCGCTGTCGGCGGAACGATCTACCACAACTTCGACCTATAGCAGGCTGCTCGAAGCGCTCACGTCTCGATCCGATCGTTTCGAGATGCACTCATTCGCGCGAGGCTCGAACAAGCGAAGAATGTCGTTACGGGCGTTGCTCTTCGCTGTCGAACCTTCGCCGTGCGAATTCGCCGCGAAGAGTTGGTCAGGGGCAGGGGCGACAGCGGGTGGGTCGCCGAACTAATGCTGAGGCTAGAAGTTGGGCACTGCTTCGCTAGCAATCTGGACGAATGCGATCCTTCGCCGATTCCAGGTATACGCAAGAGCGAGTCCGTCTTCGTGGCATACGAGCGCCGGGTAAGAAAACTCCCCTGGCTCCGTTTCGACGTCGAGCCGCTCGGGCCAGGTCACGCCATTATCATTTGAGAATAGGATGGAGAGCGGTGTGCGCGCCGCCCAATTTCCTGGCACCGGATTGCACGCGAGGGCCAATTTTCCGTCGGCTAGCCGGACAACATCAATTCCTGAGTTGTTATTTGGCACTGCGGTCGGAGCCGCAGTGGACCAGTGACGTCCGTCGTCGACAGAGTCGCTTCGGTAAATATGTCCCGCGGTAGATCGAAAGAGGGCGTGGATATATCCCGGTTCGGATTCCCATAGCGTCGGTTGGATCAGCCCTTTCCCATCAAAGTGTTTGCGATCGATTCCAACCGCCCCCGTGGACCGCCAATCGGATGTCCCATTAGCACTGCGATCAAAAAATGCGCTCCAGTGGCGCCATCGCTCGCGGGAAGCGCCCGCGAGCCAGTCTCCCGAACGAAGCTGGATCGGCTTACAACGCACAGCACCTCGCCCACCACGATCCCCTGGAACAAGTTCAGTTGCAGTTGTCCACGTCACTCCGTCGTCTTGGGACTGTTGTTGATGGGTGCGCCATCGTCGGATGCTGTCGCCCACTTTGAAGTGAAGCGCGATGCCTCTGTCCTCACCAAGAGAAAAGAGGACCGGATTCCAGTGGGGCTCATTCGCGATCTTGGCGATTCGTTGAGGGGAGCTCCAGTGGGACACTCTTGTGTCACCGGGGGGCGCTTCGGTGCGCGTAGATGCCCAAATCGAGACGTCTTCGTGGGACTCCCATGTTCCACCGAACCACGCGAGCAATATGCGCCCGCGAGAGAGCGGTAAAAGCGTTGCCGCGTGGCACTGGGCGAAGGGCCGCACGTCACCGAATACATGCTCCATATGGAAAGTGGCTGGGGAAGTCTGGTGCATGTTTAGCGAAATCACTTTTCGGTGTAGGGGATGATTGGCTTGAAGTCCCGCGACGCTTTTCAGAGGGATGTCATAGGGAATGCAAGGGGCGCGGTTTTGGTGGTCTCAAGTCTGGCACATCCGTTTCAGTGCCGAGACGAATAGGGCAGAGGCCTTTACTTGCGGGAGCTCAGCATCTAGCAGGTTCTATTCGCCGTGAAGTTAGTGTTTCTAATGAAGAGCTTGGACGAGAAAGCTTTCAGACCTAACGTCCTAGGAAATTCGGCTCGCGCTTCTCGATGAAGGCGCGCATTCCCTCAGCGGCATCTTCAGTTGCGGTCAGCGCAGCCTGGGACACTGCTTCGATTTCCAGAGCCTCGGAGAGGCCGAGTTCCATCGATCGATGCAGGCTTTGTTTGATTTGCGTGAGTGCGACAGGAGCCCTTGTGGCGAGGGTCGCAATTCGTTCCGCAGCGGAGGTTTCAAAGGAATCGTCCTCGTAGACTTGGGTTACGAGGCCGGCGTTATGCGCTTCGTCGGCGGAAATGAAGTCGCCGAAGAACGCGAGTTCCTTAGCCTTTTGTAGTCCTATGAGCCGAGGCAATAGCCAGGATCCACCACAGTCGAGCGAGATCCCACGCTTCACGAAAATCTCAGAAAAGCGTGCGCTGCGCGCCGCATAGACTAGGTCGCAGGCAAAGGCGAGGTTCGCGCCGGCGCCAGCCGCAACGCCTTCCACCAACGCAACAACGGGCTTCGGAAATCCGTGCAGTGTCCGGATCGCGTCGCCGTAAATACGGTTCATGAGATCGAGGACCGCGGCCGCGGGCGAGGCTGGGGCCAAGTCGGGATTCGCATTTTCCGGCATATCGTCGGGTGCTAGATCGCCTCCCGAGCAAAAGTGGCCATCGGTGCCCCGCAGCACCACGACACGGACCGCGCGATCACCCTCTATTCGCCGCAGAGCCTGGGTGAGTTCTTCCGCCATCCGCGGGCTGAGGGCGTTTCGGCGATCCGGTCGATTGAGCGTGATCTGGACGACGCCGTCCTTTTTGGCAAATGCGATCCTGCTGAACTCCATGGAAATCCTTTCCTGCTTGGGCTTCGCGAGGAATGAGCGGTCTCGGTGCGATGCGCTTAAGGTGGACCACTACGTCCCTTGATAAATCGTTTCCCGACGGATCTAATGCGCGGTCGTCCGGCCAATCGAACTAAGTAGTCGGTAGATCGCGTCGCTTGCATCTCGATGACCCGTAGGGTGGTCTTCGGGAATCTCCCACCAAGCGCCCTCTGGAATCGGAATCGACCATTCGCCGATCGCATCGCGCCGAGCGATTCGCCACTCGGGTTCGGTCCCATCTCCGTCTCCGCCGCGTCGCTCGAAGCGGTCGAGATAGCGGAAGCCGGTGGCGAGATTCATGAAAGGACGCGAATCGTCGCTTCGATGAAGCGATACACCGTAGGTCTCGCATATGGCGATCCCGTCCTCGTCGCCGAGTTCGATGAGCACGTTGCCGACGAAGTGCATGGTCCAAAGGTAGCGGGACGTAAGCTTGTCGACCCAGGCGATGTATTCGTCGACGCTTCCCGAGAAACTGCCGTGATGGTCTTCAGCATCGGGGTGGTAGCAGCTACGTACGAGCGCGAAGTCCCGCCGGTCGATCCCTCGGCAATAGCGAAGGACGACCTCCTCGATTGCCTGCTTGTCGAGGAGGGCGGATAGGCGCGGATCCATTTCGGTCGACATGGGATTAGGCTAGCAGGCTGAGCAGGGCCGTTCTCGGGCGGGTAGGGGAGCCGTGGGGGTCGATCCTATTCTACGGCCTCCGCAAAATTGGGTTCGGCTCCGACAAAGAGCGTAATCTCGGGCGCATCGAAAGATTCGATTTATTTCCTGAGTCCTGATCGTGCGTCTCTGAGACCTTTTAGCGGTTACCGAAGACGCGCTTCCGCCAGGAACTCGGAGGGCTATGATCGGTGGTCCGAGGCTGCCGTCAGAGCACGCATCGGATCAATCCCTCGACAAATCCCTAGGAGACACATTTGAGCGCGCGCAATTCTCTTCGCTTCGGAATCATGTTTGGCTATTGGCAAGCCCAGCCGCCGCCCAACTTTCTCGAGGTTGCGAAGACCGCGGAGAGCCTCGGCTTTCATTCCGCATGGACTGCAGAAGCCTGGGGCTCAGATGCCTTCACGCCCCTCGCGTGGATAGGCGCGCATACGAAGAAGCTGAAGCTCGGCACATCGATCGTGCAGATTTCCGCGCGGACGCCGACGTCCACCGCCATGCATGCTCTCACCTTGGACCATTTGACTGAAGGTCGACTGATGCTTGGTCTAGGTGTCTCTGGGCCGCAGGTCGTGGAGGGATGGTACGGCCAGTCGTTCAGTAAGCCGATTTCACGCACCCGCGCGTATATCGACATCATTCGCCAGGTGATGCGCCGGGAAGAGCCGGTTTCGAATGAGGGTCCGCACTACCCGCTCCCGTATAAAGGCGAAGGCAGTTGGGGAATGGGAAAGCCGCTCAAGCCGATCACGCATCCGCTTCGTTCTGATCTCCCGATTTACCTGGGCGCGGAAGGGCCGAAAAACGTGGCGCTTGCAGCCGAGGTTTGTGACGGTTGGATTCCTCTCTGGTACACGCCCTATCGCGAAGAGGTCTATGCGGATTCTCTCGTGAACGCGCCTGATGATTTCGACATAGTGCAGGGCGTGACCGTGAGTGTGACGGACGATCTCGAGGCCGCTTTTGACGCGCAGCGTCCCATGCTCGGCTTCTATATCGGGGGTATGGGCAGCAAGGACCGCAACTTCCATAAGGACCTGATGGGCCGTATGGGGTATCCCGAAGAGGCCCAGAAGATTCAGGACCATTTCTTGGCCGGTGAACGGGCCGAGGCCATTGCGGCGGTCCCGAATGAGTTCATCGACGAGATCTGCTTGATTGGTCCGAAGGAGCGCATCCGTGATCGTTTGCAGGCTTGGAAGGAAAGCCGAGTGACGACGATGAACCTACACGCGCAGGATCCGGAATCGCTTAAGGCAATCGCCGAAGTGGTGATGGATTAGGCGCGCAGTACTTTTCTGCGACCTTAAGCAAAGGCAAGGATCACAATATGGATTTTGGATACTTCGGACTGAACATAGGCGCGCTCGACAATGCGGACGCAATTGCAGATGTCGCTGTCGCGGCTGAGCAACTGGGCTACGAGTCAATCTGGACGGGTGAGCACGTGGTGTTAATCGACCCGCAAGAGGCGCCATCCCCCGTGCCGCCGCACGCGCCTTTCGTGGATACCGTGACGACCCTCGCGTTCGCCGCCGGCAAGACGGAGAAGATTAAGCTCGGGTCCGGGATCATCTTGCTTCCCCAGCGGAATCCGATCGTCTTGGCGAAGGAACTCGCGGGCGTAGACGTGCTTTCGAAGGGCCGTCTGATCTTCGGCTTGGGTGTCGGTTATGTGCCCGGCGAGTTCGAGGCGCTTGGCATTCCATACGAAGAGCGTGGCGCTCGGACTACGGAACACATAGAAGTGATTCGAACCCTTTGGACGCAAGAGCAGCCGAGCTTCGACGGGCAGTTCACGAAGTTCTCAGGCATTCAGTCCAGACCGCTTCCGGTTCAGAATCCGCATCCTCCGATATTGGTTGGCGGAATGTCTGCCCCCGCGCTTCGGCGTGCGGTGGAGCAAGGAGATGGTTGGTACGGCTTCTTTCAGGATCTCAATGCGACGGAACAAGCTGTTAAATCTCTGAAGGAAACCGCAAAGAGCACTGAGCGTCGCGAAGGCCTCGAGCCTCTCACGATTTCGATCACGCCGCCTGGGGCCGTCGATGCGGATACCGCGAAGCGTTACGAAGATCTGGGTGTCGACCGTTTGATCGTGATGCGTGGCTTCGAAGACATGGCGAATACCGGCGGCGGCGGTGCTGGGGGCATTATTTCCTTCCTCGAGGATCAGGCCAAAGAGGTAGGGCTCGGCTAAGCGGCTTCAAGCGCTAAAGCAGCCAGTTCTGTCGGTTTAGCGTCCGAGTCATGACTCGGGTGATGCGCCATATATTTCAAGTTGCTCTTCTGAAGAGCTATCGGTCACGATCCTGATCGCCCGGTATCGAAGCTCATCTGAACTCAACGAAAGAGCGTGCAAGCATGCAATCCATCCTCGTGACCCTGAACGTTATTGTGATTGCCGGCCTAATCGCCCTCGCGCAGATTTGGCCGCCGGCACTATTCGCATTCCTAGTTGTTGGCCCACTCTCGGTGCTAAGTATCTGGAGCGTGTCGAAAGGCGGCGTATCGGCCCGTTCGATTTTCGTCTCCTCGGCGTGTGTCGTGACGGCAGGGCTCGTGGGCGCGATCTATCTCACGCCTCTGGCTTGGTACGGCTTCCTTGTAGCCGGACCGATCATCATGCTAGGCACGATCGATATGCTTCAGACGAAGCGCGCGATTCGCAGAAACTTCCCAGTGATCGGGCACGCGCGCTACATCATGGAAGAGGTCCGCCCGGAAATTCAACAGTATTTCGTCGAGTCGAATTCCGACGGCCGCCCCTTCAACCGCGAAGAACGCGCGCTGGTGTATCAGCGCTCTAAGGGTGCGCTTGACAGCCTGCCCTTCGGAACGCAAAGAGACGTCTACGGTGAGGGGTACGAATGGATCAACCATTCGATGGCGCCCGTTGCGCCTCGCGAGGTAAGCCCCCGTGTGTCGATCGGGAAAGGCCGATGTGCGAAGCCCTATTCGGCATCGATTTTTAATGTCTCGGCGATGAGCTTTGGGGCGCTTTCTGGTAAGGCGATCGAATCCCTCAATAAGGGTGCTGCAGAAGGTGGCTTCGCACATAACACTGGTGAGGGGGGAATCAGTCCGCATCATCTCCACGGCGGCGACTTGATTTGGCAGATCGGTACAGGCTATTTCGGCTGCCGCAACGAACAGGGCGGGTTCGATAGCGACGCATTCGCAGAATGCGCAAAGCTTGATGCTGTGAAGATGATCGAGATCAAGATCTCACAGGGCGCGAAACCAGGGCATGGAGGCATCTTGCCCCGAGCGAAGATCACGCCCGAAGTGGCGGCTATTCGTGGCGTGGGCATGGGTGCAGATGTGATTTCTCCGCCAGCGCATTCTGCCTTCTCGACGCCGATAGAACTTCTCGCATTCGTTACGCGACTGCGTGAACTCTCAGGGGGAAAGCCAGTTGGTTTCAAGCTCTGCGTAGGCAAGCGGCGAGAATTCTTGGCGATCTGTAAGGCGATGCTCGAGACGGGGCAGGTCCCCGACTTTATTACGGTCGACGGCGGTGAAGGCGGCACGGGTGCCGCGCCCTTCGAGTTTTCGAACAGCCTAGGCTGTCCGCTTGTCGAGGGACTTACCTTCGTTCAAAACTCGCTGGTCGGGGTCGGACTGCGCGATCAGATTAAGATCATTGCATCCGGGAAAATCGTGAGCGGGTTTGCGCTCACCAAGTTGATCGCCCTCGGTGCGGATCTGGGATGCGCCGCGCGCTCGATGATGATGTCGATGGGCTGCATCCAGGCACGAAAGTGCAACAGCAACGATTGCCCCGTCGGTATCGCGACACAGAAGCCGTCTCTCACGGCGGGACTGGTCGTGACAGAAAAGTCGAAACGTGTGGCGCGCTACCAGGCGGAAACCGTTCATGCGGCGGTCGACTTGATGGGGGCCGCAGGGTTGTCGGACCCGTCACAGCTTCGCCCGTGGCACGTAACGCGACGTGTCTCGCAGTTGGATACGCGGCACTACGGCGAGATCGTCGACTTCCTTGAGCCCGGCGCACTTCTGCGGGACGATCTCCCGGCAAGATTCGCGCAAGCTTGGGAAGCAGCAGTCGCTTCGTCCTTCGTACACCTAGCGAATCAGGCTGAAGGGTAATCCGGCTCTGAGCCGAGGAGGACGCCGCCTACGGCTTAGGCCTGAGTGAGGCGAAGCCTCTCTGCCGGTTCGACTGTGCTTGTTAGGGCAGGGGGTCGAGCAGCACTTCGGTGCGGTCGTGTTCGATCACGCCCCAGTCACCTATTTCGTCAGCGCCGAGTTCGCGCTCTACAACGCGCATGCCGCCATCGTGGAATTCGAAGCGAGTCCACATACCGCCGTGGTCCGATTCGAACTCGAGATAGCTTCCGGATTCGATGTATGGGGCGATAGGCTCGAAGAAGCGTGCGATGGCGCGAGCGGGAAGCTCGTCCATCATGCCTTCGCGGCCGCAGCTGGAGACGCCGCCATCAGGCATTTCATGGATGATGATATGTTCGCCGAGGCCGATGACGGAGCGGACTATGCCGGCAAAGGTCGTTGCTGAGGCGAAGCTGCGGTAGGCAGTCGGGCGCTCGTTGACGCCACGAGCGACGAAGATCTGCTCGGAAGGAAACGCAGCCTTCGCGGCAGCGACGGCGGCGCGTTCACCTGCGCCACTCATTCGGAATTGCGCTTTCTCGATCCAGACGGCGGTACCCATGAAAAAATCTCCGATGTCGCCCGGGGATCTGTGTCCCTTTGGGCTTGGGGGCAGCCTTCAACCAATGAGTAGGGTGTGGGGCTGATACCGGATTGGTCGGAGTTCCGATGGCTTGCCTTTAGTCCTCCGCTCAAAGTTCTATGCGACGCACGTCGGCGATACGCAAAAACTCACTATTTCACTTCATCAAGGTGCAACTAAGCTCTTCGTGTGAGGAATTGCGCATCGATTCCGACCGTGCGAAATGTTCGGGCCGAGCACGCGTCGCTCACTTAGTCGGCGCGAAGCAAAGAGGCGAGAATAATGCGAGTAGAACTCAGCGAGAGTATGAGCACGGAACTGCCTGCGCATTGGCAGAAAGCATTCGCGTGGGCGGAAGATCAGCTCGGAGGTCGCGTTGTTGCTTGGGAGCCGCAACCCCGTTGGCGCCCCGCCTGCTTCTTTGATCTAGAAACGAATGAGGGTGAAATTATTCCGCTCTATTGGCGGGGTGCACGCGGCGAATTCCATCGAGATACGAAGCCGCTGCGCAAAGAGATGGCGGTCATCGAAATCTTCGAGCGACACGGGGTCGCTGTGCCCCATGCGTACGGCGTCTGCGAGGACCCGCCGGGGCTTCTGCTAGAGAAGATCCCTGGACGGTTTAGTCTCGACCGCGCGAACGATGATGCGCATCGCGCGAAGGTCCTGGATGAGTACTTAACGGACCTGGCGAAGGTGCATTCGATTCCGGTCGAAGAGTTCGAGGCAATTGGATATCGCCGTCCGCCGAGCGCCGAAGCCAGCTGTATGGGGGAGACGCTGGGCTTTGAAAAGGGGTACCGCGCAGGGAAGACCGCGCCGGATCCGATGATCGAATTCCAACTCGCCTGGTGTAAGCGGAACGTGCCGAAGGATCGCGGTGAGCTTTCGTTCCTTGTCTGCGACTCGGGTCAGTTTATGTACGACGACGACGGACTTACGGGACTGCTCGATTTTGAGCTCGGGTATATTGGGGACTATGCGGCGGACCTCGCCGGCTTTCGTACACGAGACCTAACGGAGCCTATGGTCACTCCGCTCGGCGACGTGATGCATCGCTATGGGGCGATCAGCGGTCGGGAAGTCGATCTTGCCGTGGTCGATTTCCATACAATTCGCTTTGCACTCCTCAATCCGCTCTCGGTTGCCCATCAGGTGACGAATCCCGTTAAGAGCGCCAACTACGTTCAGTACCTGGGGTGGTATGTGGTGTACGGGCGCTGTGGCCTAGAGGTCATGGCGCATGCGACGGGGACGGAGCTCGACCCGCCGACACTTCCTGTCGCTCGCCCTTCGCGACGCGCTCCGGCGATTAGACAGCTCGTGGATCTATTCGACCCCGCGGATGCAGGGGAGGACGGGGAGCGCGCTTATGAACTGGACCGGATCCAACGAACCGCCGTTTATCTTGCGCGCGCGGATCAGTTTGGTGCGCAGATCGAGGCGGAAGACCTTGATGACATGGCAAAATTGCTCGGAATGCGGCCCGATTCGTGGCAGGAAGGGGAGGCCGCTCTGGAAGAGCTCGTGCTTTCCTCGGGCCCGGAGCGCGACGCGGATTTCATCCGATATTTCCATCGCCGCTTGTCCCGGGAGGAGTCGCTTCTCTACCCGGTTTTGCGCGAACAACAGGACGCGGCACTGCCGGTTCTCCGTTAGCATTTCGAGTTCCGGAGAAGATCCGGGAGAACACTCGCATTCGTCTCGGTTTGCACTCTTGAGGTGCAGGTCCGGCGGCTTAGTTGAAGTCATCACCTCCATCGCATTCGGAAATTTTCTCAGGAGCGCCGCCCCGTCATGTCGAACGAATCCCCCCTTGAAGGTCTTCGCGTCATTGATCTCGCTGACGAAAAAGGCGAACTCGCTGGTCGTATCCTCGGAGACCTCGGCGCCGAAGTGATCCGAGTCGAACCCAAGGCGGGCGCGCACTCTCGCTGCTTGCCGCCTTTTGATTCAGAGGGTCGCAGTCTCTACTTCGCTTATCGCAACGCGAATAAGCTCGGGCTCGCTCTGGACATGGAATCGGAGTCCGACCGTGAACGTCTAGTCGATCTGCTTTCGCGTGCAGATGTCCTGATCGAATCCGAAAAGCCAGGTCGCATGGCTGAACTCGGTCTCGCCCCCTTGGCGTTAAGCGATCGTTTCCCTCACTTGATCGTCCTGTCAATTTCTGACTTTGGGCAGACTGGACCTTACCGTGATTGGGTCGCGACGGATTCGACCATGTGCGCTGTCGCTGGGATGCAATTCAAGGCGGGAACGGCCGACCGCGAGCCGCTCTTTTCACCGGGTGCCATGTGTTACGACATTGCCGGCATCATGGGCGCCTATTCAACGATGGTCGCCTACTACCAGCGCATGAAGACCGGCTGGGGACAGACGATCGATTTGTCTGTAATGGAAGCGGTGGCGCAGCAAACGGATTGGTCGTTCTCGAACGGCTCCGCCACGGAAGCGCAGGGCAATGATACCCCGCAGTCGCGAGTGGGCTCTGGTCCCGTATACCCGATCTTTCCGTGCAAGCAGGGCTACGTCCGTCTTGTGATGATGGCGCCACGGCAGTGGCACGCGATGCGCGAGTGGTTGGGGGATCCCGACTACCTGCGAGATCCGGCCTACGACAGTTTCTTGGGACGGATGGCGATCGCAGATGCATTGGGAGTCGTGATAGGCGACCTCTTTGCGACGATGACTCACGAAGAGGTTTCCTTCGAAGCGCAGAAACGCGGGATCGTTTGTACTCCCGTGTTGTCACCGAACGAAGTTCTCGACAATGACCACTTTAAGTCTCGAGATACATTCATAGATGTGGAGTACGCCGAAGGCGCGACGGGCCCCTTCCCAGCGGGCTTTTTTGAAGTCGATTCGGTGCGCCAGGGATACCGCACGCGACCTCCGTCGATCGATGAACACGCGGATCAAATTGCGGATGGTTTTTGGAGCGACGCTCGGCCGGCGCCAAGCGGAGATCGGCCGGATCCTTCGCGTCCCTTCGAAGGGCTTCGTGTTCTGGATTTCGGTATCGGCGGGGTGGGTGTTGAAGCCGCGCGTTTCTTTGCAGATTACGGCGCCGACGTGATCAAGGTTGAAAGCCGGACCTACCCCGATTTTATTCGCGTCGTGATGTCGACGGAGATGAGTGCTTCCTTCGCCTCCTCGAATCGCAGCAAGCGTGGTTTCGGTGTGAACCTGAAGGACAAGCAGGGCCTCGCGCTTGTTCATGAAATCGCGAAACATGTCGACGTGGTGACAGAGAACGGCTCGACGGGAATGATGTCGGCCATGGGCGTTGGCTACGAACACCTGTCGGAGACAAATCCCAATCTAGTAATGGCGAGCAGCCAGTTGCTAGGGAACCACGGAGCTTGGGCAGATTGGATTGGCTACGGGCCGAGTACCCAGCCGATCGGTGGACTCGCTTATCTCTGGGATTATCCAGAAGAGGGGCTACCGGCGGGATCGACCTCAATCTTCCCGGACCACCTGGCGGGCCGATTACTTTCAATTTCAGCCCTCGCGGGTTTGATTCGTCGCGAGCGAACCGGAGAGGGCGCGCACACTTCGGTTGCACAAGCTGAGGCTGTCGCCCAAATCATCGGCGACCAGATAATGAAGGCGGGCCTAAATCCGGGAAGCGTTGAGCCGACTGGTAATCGCCGTGAGCGGGGCGCGCCTTGGGGTGTCTATCCCAGTGCGGGCACTGATCAATGGGTTGCGATTACGGTTCGAAACGACGAAGACTGGCGAGGTTTGGTAGGCGCTATGGGTACGCCCGAGTGGGCGGAAGACGAAAAACTCGCGACCGTTTCCGGACGTCAGGCAGCACACGACATGATCGACGAGAAGCTGACGGCATGGACCGGTGGAATGAGCAAGCGCATAGCGACGGCGACGCTGCAGATGTTTGGCGTGCCTTCTGCGCCGATGTACACGACAGGAGACCAGCTTTCGGATCCACACTATCAAGCGCGGGGCTACGGTCGCTGGCTCGACCAACAGGGACTCGGCTGGATGGCCTTCGAGGGACCCGCATTCCATACGACGGGGATGGAAGATATTCAGTTCTTCCAGGCGCCGTTCATAGGAGAGCACACACGTGCGATCGCGCGAGATCTGATTGGCCTAGAGGACGACGCGGTTCAAAAGTACATTGACGCAGGCGTCCTCGAAGTCACGGAATAGCGCCACGGGCTAATCAGGGCGTCGCGTGCTGGCTAAATGCCGGCCAGGTCGAGGTCGAGGTTCGCGCTGGTGATTCCGCCGTGGATATCCATGATCGATCCTGTCACGAAGGCGCTCGCCGGAGATGACAGATAGAGAGCGCCGAGGGCTATGTCCTCGGGTTCTCCGAGGCGCTTGAGCGGCGTCGCCTCCACCATGGCGTTATGCACAGTGTCGTTCGTGAGTACCGTTTCAAGCGCGGAGGTCGCGGTTGAGCCGACGGCGATCGCATTCACCCGAATTTTAGGCGCTAGGTCTTCAGCAAGCAGTTTTGTAAAATGGGTCATCGCGCCCTTTGCTGTGCCGTAGGCCGTGAAGCCCTTGCCCGTCATTTGGCCGATTGATGACGAAATGTTCACGATCGCGCCGCCGTTTTCCTGCATGTGCGGGACGGCGGCCTTCGAAAGCGCGAATGCTGTCGTCACGTTGAAGTGGAACGCGCCCGCGAAATCCTGTTCCGAGGTATCTAGAAAATCTTTCGGCATGGATCCGCCGACGTTGTTAATCACGATGTCGATGCGCCCAAATTCGGACATGGCTTTTGCGACAAAGATTTCTAGGTTTTCGGTCCTGGCGGCGTTGCATTGAACGACGAGGGCACGGCGACCGAGTTTGCGAATCTCTTCGGCAACGAGCTCAAGCTGGTCAACGCTGCGTGCGGCGAGTGCAATGTCAGCCCCGTTTTCGGCGAGTGCGAGCGCAGTAGCGCGCCCGATTCCGCGGCCGGCGCCGGTTACGAGGGCAACTTTGTCATCAATTCGGAAGCGA
Organism: Deltaproteobacteria bacterium UBA4427; assembly: GCA_002390675.1. Lineage (GTDB taxonomy): Bacteria > Myxococcota_A > UBA9160 > UBA9160 > UBA4427 > UBA4427. The sequence continues at coordinate 37,226 of DGPZ01000192.1, read as the reverse complement.
TCAAGAATAGGCATCTCTAAAGTCTAGCCCGCCTAATCTGCTCCGCCCTCCCCGAGAATGCAGTCCGGAAACGGCTGGTCACTGCATAGTTTCACCAGGCTTGGCCGCGCGGAGCGGCGGCCGCCAGCTAGTATCGAGACAAAGGCGATTCGCGAGGAACGCCTAGAGCGAGCGGGCCGAGCCCGTCGGCAAGGAGCAGAGATGAAGGACTTTAAGGGCAAGGTTGCTGTCGTAACTGGCGCGGCGAGTGGGATTGGTCTCGGCGTGACCGAGCGCTTCCTCGAAGAGGGTATGAAGGTCGTTATGGCGGATGTCGAGCAGGGCAGTCTGGACCGCGAAGTGAAACGGCTGTCTGAAGCTGGCGGAGATGTGCTTGGCGTTATTTGCGATGTGCGGGATTCCGATTCGGTGGAAGCGCTTAAGGATCAAACCCTCGCGCATTATAAATCGGTGCACGTCCTCTTTAACAACGCGGGTGTTGCACCGGCGGGTCCTATGCTGGAGACCACGCCGGAAGACTGGCGTTGGATCGTCGATGTGAATGTGCTCGGTGTTGCGTACGGCATAACGAGCTTTGGTCCCGTCATGAGAGACGCGGGCGGGGGACACATCATTAATACCGCTTCTGAGGCAGGGCATGTTTCAAGCGCGGTTCTTGGAATGTACACGGCGACTAAGCATGCGGTCGTTGGCTTGTCTGAGAGTCTATATCGAGAACTCGAAGGAACAGATCTCCATGTGCACTGCCTTTGTCCCAATCTGGTGAAGACGCAGATCTTTAACTCAGAGCGCAATCGCGACGACGGCGCGGAATCTACGCCTGCGCAGACCGCGACGATGGCTCCGCTTCGCGAGGCGATCACTGCGATGGGAATCACGACCAGCGAGGTTGCTGCGGATATAGTCGAGGCGATGCGCGAAGAGAAGTTTTGGATCTTCACGCATGCCATGACGAAGGAGGCGCTAGCGGTCCGTCAGCAGGATATCGCCGCCGGGCGAAACCCATCGAATCCCTACCTAGGGATTGAGGGTCTCGAGGAGGTCACGGAGCTGAAATAACAGCGCCGCATAGGCCGAGCGATGTGTGGCTTGCGTATTATTATTCGAGCGAAGGCGACCTGAGTCATGCGACATGCGCCGTCGAATTTCGTCTTGCTCTACTGCAAGTGGCAGAGGGCGTCGCCCCCGCGTGGTACGCTTAGGCTCCGAGTGCCCAAGTCCGGGCGCCCCTAGGAGGACCCGTCGAGATGGATTTCCTGAAGACCTGGAACGGACAACTCTACGCGGTGCTGCGCATCGTGGCAGGCTTCAATTTCTTGTGGCATGGCACGCAGAAGCTAATCGGTTTTCCACCGGGCGCGCCCGAAGGCCTGCCTGCCATGATTGTCTACGTGGCAGGGCCAATCGAATTGATCGGCGGACTTCTCCTCATCATCGGATTGGCTGTCCGTCCTGTCGCTTTATTGTGTAGCGGACTCATGGCGGCGGCCTACTGGATGGCGCATGGCACTAAAGCCTTTCTGCCGATTCAAAATGGTGGTGAGCTCTCCATGATTTACTGCTTCCTATTTCTTTTCATAGCTTCTCATGGTGCGGGTATATGGAGCGTGGATGCGGGGCGCGGCGACGCCTAATGAGCGATCTAAAGCTGATGCAAGTTGTCCCGAGCGGTCAGGACTCACGAATTTGGCGGGCGGTGGCTTGTCTTGCAGAAGCGCCTCCGAGCGCAGAGGAATCGGCGCGGCGGCCAGCGACGGCAGGCTTTGCCGAGAACCTCGTCTTCGAATTCGACGAGGCCTATACGTCCTTCGTCGAGGGTTTTGAGACACTTCCGACGGAAAAGCAACTGGTCGCTTTACAGGCTGTTGATACGCATGTTTCGTCCATGGTTGACGCGAAAGATGCGTCGCTATGGACCGAGGAGGCGCGTCGAGAGGCGGGGGTGTGGCAGGACGTCCGTGCGCTTGCTGAGCGAGTCCTAGAGGTTTTCGATTGGCCGCGGCTCTGAAAACATGCATCGGAGGCGCAATTCGATCATCTCACGGGATTGGGGAGAGAAGTTGAGTATTCTTTCGAAGCGTTCAGCCGTAAGCATGACGAAGGGCGGGTAGACATCAAATGGACGGACTCGATCCAACAAAGATCATTGCGTGTGCCATGCGACCAGCAGGAAGTTGGCTGCATCTAATGACACTCGTTGGTTTCATCTTCGCCGCTTGGTCCATATCGCCACGTGCTTCCCTCCAAACTGTCCGTGCACAGCGAGCGAATGGTCCCGGATCGAAATCGATTTAGAATCTTCGCCTCGCGCCTAACGTTCTGCGTTCAGGCTGCGGGAAATCTTAAGACCGTCTCGTAGCGAACTGACATCGTGGGTTCGCAGGTAGTCCGCACCCGCTTGCGCCGCGAAGAGTTCTGCCGCCAGCGTGGCTGAACCGATCGACTCAACAGGCTTTCCCGTGATCGCGCGAAGAAACGATTTGCGAGATACGGAAATGAAAACGGGGCATCCGAACCGCTCACGCAATGCCGGGATACGGCGGAGGACCTCGACGGAAGATTGAGGGTCGCTGCCGAGGAAAAAGCCCATTCCCGGATCGACGATGAGTCGATCTTCGCGGACGCCGGCTCTTACGAGCTCGTCGAGCCTTTGGTCGAAAAAACGATCGATCGATGACATGACCTGTTCGGGGGTCGCCGCGTCTCTCGTCGCGCGCTCTTCGGCCAGGAGCGAATGGACGACGACGAGCTTGGCCTCACAGCCTGCGGCGCGCTCCTGTGTCGCAGGTTCTGGGAAGCCCCGGATATCATTCAGCATCCCGACATTTGCATCGATGGCCCAGGCGAGAACTTCCGGATTCGTCGCATCTACCGAGAGCGGAAGAGGGCCCTCTTGCAGGGCCAGGACAACAGGCGTGAGGCGCCGGATTTGTTCCTTTGCGGAGACCAGTCCCGCATCGGGGTTGCTCGAGGCGGGTCCTAGTTCGATCCAAGCGGCGCCGTCGTCCGCTAGGCCGCGGGCATGGGTAATCGCGGCCTCGGGGGCGAGGAACCGTCCCCCGTCCGAGAAGGAATCTTCGGTGATATTGACGATCGCAACGATCTTGGAGTCGATACCCACACGGTCTGTCTAGCACGAAGCGGCCCTAGACGGTCGGCCCGAGGTTTTACACCGCTTTTACCATCGGGGTACGCCTGAACGTTTTCCAGGCACGGTGATTCGGCTAAACCTGCGCCCACGTCCGGACGCAGTACCCAAGCAACCCCCCGAAAAACGCGCCACGTCCGGCCCTTGAGCGCGTGAGAGATCCGAAACAATATGAACGCCGCGCTCGAAATCGATGCCCGCGAGGGCCTCCACGACGATGCCCCTAATTCTTCCGACGCTTCAGGAGCAAGCAGGGGTTCTCAGAAGGATACTTCGTCGCTGAAGGGCACGATCCTTCGCTACAAGGCCGACCGGCGTCCCGTCACCTACACCTGCGTGATGCTGGGCGTCCATTTGGCCGCCTTCGCTCTCGCACCTACTTGGGTCGCCGCTTCGCTCATCATTCCGTTCTCGATTCTGAGCATGTTTATTGCGCCCCTCAACCACCATCACCAGCACTTCAACACCTTCCACAATTCGGTGTTGAACCGAATCTATGAAGTGGTGTTGTCGCTGCAGACCGGTATTAGTCCGTACGGATGGGTGCTTCATCACAACCTTGGGCACCACAGAAACTATCTGAACCAGCGCCCTCATGCGGAGCCAGACGAGTCCAAGTGGACGCGCAAGGACGGGTCTCAGATGGGTCGTGTCGAGTACACGATTGACCTCGTGCTCCATCATCAGCTCGATATCTACAAGGTTGGCCAGCAGTATCCGCGTTTCTGGCGATCTTATCTTCTGATGAAAATTCCGGTGTGGGGCATCCTGCTTGGACTCCTCTACTTGAATCCGCTCAATGCACTCTGCGTGTTTTTGATCCCGGGCTTCATCGCTTTGACGCACACGTCATGGGCCACTTACGAGCATCACGCAGGCTATTGGCCGACGAGCCACTACGACGCTTCGACTAACCGAACGAGCCCCGTCTACAACTTCTTGACCTGCAACCTCGGTTACCACACTGCGCATCACAAGCGCCCGGGCGTCCATTGGTCGTTATTGCCCAAGATCCATGAAGACATCAAGCACGAGATTCCGGATGAGATGATCATCGCTACCTTCTTTGGGTAATGAGCGAAGTTCCAGAAAAATCCGGTAGTAAGGACGCCAGCGACTCAAACCCTAGAGACTGGGCCCCCAGGCCCGAGCGTTCTAGCGGCGGCCTTCGAGCACTCGCTCAGCAATTCACACATCGCGATCATACGCATGGCCGCCTGTTGATCTCGATCCTCGTGCTTGCGCTCCCCGCGGTGTTGGCTTCTTCTGGGATGGCGCTGTTTCAGCTCTTCGATCTGCGCTTTCTCGGGCAGATTGGTGGCGAAGCTGTCGCTGCAGCCGGTGCGACGAACCAGACGCTTCGGCAGATCTTCCAGGTCTCAGCGTTTGGCCTTTCCGTTGCGATTCAGATGATGATCGCCTTCGCGATCGGTCGCGCTGCACTTGAGGAAGCCGAGCACATAGCCGGCCAAAGCTTCCTGATCACGAGCCTGCTCGCCCTGCTGGGCATCGTGAGCGTTGGCCTCTTTCCGAATTTCTTCGTGTCTCTGATCGTGAGCGAAGAAGCCGTCCCTATGGCCGAGGCCTACGCACGGATCACGTTCTTCTTCTTCGCGTTCAACATATTCGCGCAGGCTGCCAACGGAATCCTGGTTGGTTCGGGGGACGCGACGACGCCGATGATGATCGGTCTGTTACAGGTTCCCGTCGCCATCTTCTTCGAGTGGGCTTTGGCCTTTGGCCATTTTGGATTTCCAGCACTCGGTGTCGAAGGCATCGCCTACGGGACCGCGATCGGGGGTGCCTTTTCTTTCGCGATGGCGACCTTCGTTTTGTTTAGCGGTCACAGCCGCGTCCATTTGCGCGTCCAGCATTTACGTCCGGACTGGGCAATGCTCGCGCGCATAGGGAAAACAATGTGGCAGCCCGCGCTTCAGATGATTGCGCGATCGGCGATGATCATGGTCTTCATGTTTCTTGCAGGAAGAATTGGGAGCCACGTTCAAGCGGCCTATACGATCGGCTTACGGATTGAGATGATCGCCGTTATGATCGCTTTCCCGATCGCGAACGCGTGTGCCACGTTAGTCGGTCAGAACCTAGGAGCCGGAAATGTCGATCGCGCATGGCGATCAGTTTACGTTTCAGCGGCCGTAGAAGTATGCATTCTGGGTCCTGGAGCTGTCGCGCTCTACTTCTTCCGAGATGCCGCGGTTGCAGTATTTACAGGCGACCCGGCTGTTGCGGCTCACGCGAGCGAATACCTTCGGTACGTTTCGTTCATACTCGGATTCTGGGGGATCTATTTCGTGGCGTTTCGCGCTCTTCAGGCTGCGGGAGACATGATCACACCCATGCTGATCTCGCTAGCACTCGCGCTCGGATTGGGAGCGCCCCTCGCGATCTATCTGTCGAGCCAACCCGAATATGGTGCGTCGGGGATGTGGATCGCGAATATCGTCTATTCGACCGCGAACACCTTGGCCATGTTAGTTTGGCTGTCTACAGGGCGCTGGACGCAGCGCGCTTCCTTCGCGGGTCGTTGACCCGTTCCTCAATATTAACGAGGACATCATCGCCGCGAAGTTCGACGGCGAAGCAGGGAATTGGAAAGCCATCCGAGTGGTTGGGGGCGAATCCGGTGCGTACGTCGAAGGGCCATCCATGGGCTTTGCAGACGATGACACAATTCTCGAATTCGCCTTGGGAAAGAGGGAATCCGGCGTGGGGGCAAGCGTCTTCCATCGCATGGATCTGGTCGCCTATGCGATAGAGACCAATTCCAATTTCGTCGATCTTGACCCGAAGGCCGCTCGATTCCGGAATGTCTTGCAGGCGGGCAACAGAGACGAAGGCCAAGCGGGCGCTCCCATGCGTCCGCCACGCGGATCGTTTATGCGACGACGGATCATGCCAAAGGTTTTGCAGACGGACCAGGAAGGTAAGAATTTCATGGTCCGACGGGTCAAACTTTTGGTGCGCTAGTCGAAGATTCCAGGGGAGTCCCGATCAGCCAGCGTATCAGTACTGCGCGAGTGCTGCGGGTGCGGTCGCTCTAGGCATTCCCTCAGCGGTGACCACGCAGGTCTCGAGTTCGGTGATGGTGACTGCATGACCGCAGTTCATCGAGCTTGGTCCGGCTAATCCACTGAGCACGATCTCGCTTGCGCGTGTGACGGTCTTTTCAAACTCGTCGTCTAGTCTCATCTCAGTGGCGTGAGCGAACTCGCTGTCTAGCCGCATCTCAGTGGCATAAGCGAACTCGCCGGGCGGGATGGAGAGTTGTGTGGTTGTGGTCTCGGCTGAGGCGAGACCTGTCCAGGTGAAGGTTATGAGCGTTCCTGTAATTATTCGTGTAATGAGTCGCATAGTGGGGGGAGGCTCCTTTGGGAGGCTTTATCGGATGCTCGATGGATCGCTTGAGGTGTTCTTCCAGCTACAGTGAAAATTTCCTGTAACGACCGGCAGCCGCGTCATGAGAGTGAGATGAAGCCCGTCGCCTTTCGCCGCTGCTGGGTCGTGCTGGAAAGCAATCCGAGGGTCTTCAAATAGGTGAATTTCAGGAGCACCGGACTAGAATTTGAGGCTGTGGACTCTGGGAGTCGTCACACGTTTGCTTCACCGATCGCCAGATGTGCTGAGCGGGGTCGCGAGGAAAACCCGTGAAGTCGACTCGAGTGGATACGCAATGGGAATGCAGCCGGTAAATCTCGCCGTCAGCGGTGAGCGTGTAAAACGATGGGCGGATCCGCCGCGAACGCCGACGTTTTAGGTCTCGGTTCACCTGCGAAAACAAAGTGAAAAGAAAGAAGGAGCACTTCGTCCATGGCAACTCATAGATTGGTCGTTTTTACGCAACCCAAGCCTGGCCAGGAAGCAGAGTACAACCGCTGGTACGACGAGGTTCATCTTGGTGACGTCCTCAAGGTCGAAGGCTTCGTGGCAGCACAGCGGTTCGAGGTCGCGACTGCGCAGATCGGTGATGCGGCGGAAGCCGCTCCCGCTCGCTACCTGGCGATCTATGAGATCGAGGCCGAGACCCTTGAGGCCGCCCTCGCGCAGCTAAGCGCCGGCTCTGACAGCATGGAGATGTCCGACGCGCTTGATGTCGGCCAGGCGCAGGCGATTGCGTTTACAGCGATCGGAGAGAGACAGCTTTCCAGCTGAACGTCCGCCGAAAGACGAGCGGAAGGATCATGCGCTTGGGGCCACCGAAAAGGGTCCAGATCGCGACTTGGATTACTAATTTTAAAGAATGAGGGAAATTGATATGCAGAACTATCAGGGCAAGGTTGCAGTTGTGACTGGAGGCGCTGGAGATATCGGCAAGGCCATTGTGAAGCAGCTTCTAGGCGAGGGCGCGAAGGTCGTGGTGAGCGACGTAGATCGCGGCGTCCTGGATGCAGCCGTCACCGAACTCAAGGCGGCTGGCGGCGAAGTCTCTGGGATCGTCGCGGACGTCTCGGATCCCGAGTCGGTCGAAGCGCTCGCGCAACAAGTGTACGAGCAATACGGCGCGTGCCATTTGCTCTTCAACAACGCAGGGGTAGGCGCACCCTCTGTGAACGTTTGGGAAACCACAGTCAACGATTGGAAGTGGGTGCTAGGCGTGAACGTGATGGGCGTGATCCATGGGATCCAGAGCTTCGTTCCGCGGATGATCGCCAGCGGCGAAGAGGGACACGTGATCAACACGTCTTCGGGGGACGGGGGAATCGCGCCTATGGCGGGTCAATCCGTCTACGCCTCAAGTAAGGCCAGTGTCTCGATCATTACGGAATGTTTGGCAGCGCAGTTCAGCACGCAGCATCCACAGCTCTCCGCGACGATCTTTTATCCAGCTGGTGGCGTACTTAAGACGGGGATCTGGAATTGCGATCGCAATCGTCCCGATGAACTCGCGCGAGAGAAGCCGTCGGGACAGCCCGAAGATCTCATGGGCGAGTTCATGAAGCATGCCGAAGCGACGGGAATGGAGATTCATTTCCAGGATCTCGATGACTTGGCGAAGGCTTTGATCGTTGATCTGAAGGCGGACAAGTTTGTCGCGATGATCGGTGTTGCGGGAGCGGGTGAGCAACTTCGGACACGCGCTGAGAAGATCGGTCGCGGCGAAGCGCCCTTCGATGATCATTCACTGATTGCCTGAGGCAGAATGAGTCAAGAATCCGCGGGCTCGGCCTCTTCCGAAACAGAGGTCGAGCCTCGTTCGGAGGCCTATTCCTGGTACGTCGTCGGAGTACTGCTAGTCGTCTATGTCTTCTCGTTTTTGGATCGCTCGATCCTAAACTTGATGGTGGACGATTTGAAAATCGGCCTCGGGATCGAGCGCGACTGGGAAGCGGCCTTCCTGATGGGCCCCGCCTTCGCGATCTTCTACACGATCTTCGGTATTCCATTCGGCCGCGCTGCGGATAGCGGTAGCCGCAAGCACATCATTGCCTTCGGACTGACTGTCTGGAGCTTGATGACTTTCGGGTGTGGCTTTGCACGTCATTTTTGGCAGATGGCTCTGCTTCGAGTCGGCGTGGGGGTTGGTGAAGCTTCGCTTTCGCCCTCGGCCTACTCGATTATTACGGATAGTTTCGATGGGAAGAAGCTTGCCCGCGCGATCGCAGTTTATTCGAGCGGGATCTACTTAGGGTCCGGCTTGGCCTATATGATTGGCGGCCCCGCGGTCGACATGCTTCGGGGCACCGCGCCTTGGCAGATTCCTATCGTTGGAGCGGTCCCAGGATGGCAGAAGGTCTTCTTGATTATTGGCGCGCCCGGACTGCTCGTCGTCCCAATAGTCCTTTTCACTATTCGCGAACCGCTGCGCCGCGGGATGATTGCTTCGAAGAAGGCGGGCGTCGGCACGAAGCTTCCCTTCGGAGAAGTCGTCGCTTATGCGCGATTCAATTGGAAGGCGCTCGCTACGCATAATATCGGATTCGCACTGCTCTCGTTCTCGAGTTACGGCACGGGGTCGTGGCTGCCCTCCATGTTTAAGCGAGTCCATGGGTGGGAGGCGACGGAGTTCGGCCTCGTATACGGCCTAATCGTCTTCGTCGGTTCGGCGAGCGGCGCGATTCTAGGGGGTGTCTTGGCGGATGCCATGAGCAAGCGCGGTTATCGAGACGCCAAGGTGCGGGTCGGTTTTTATGCGGCCTGGCTTTGGTTTCCTTTCGGAATAGCGTTTCCGCTTATGAGTGACGGCATATCTGCGATGGTACTCGCCGCTCCTGCGTCGTTTCTGGCGGCGATGCCCTTTGGTGTAGCCCCGGCGGCCTTGCAAGAGATGATGCCGAATAACTTGCGCGGCCAGATGTCGTCCGTCTACCTCTTCGTGGTTAATCTGCTCGGCCTAGCGATCGGTCCACTAATCGTCGGCGCCATGACGGACTTCGTGTTCTCGGAAGCAGAGTACGGAATCGGCGGTATCCGTTGGTCTCTCTTGTCGATCACCGTGGCGGCTCATCTGATGGCGACGGTTCTGCTTTACCACGGAATGCGCGAATTCCGCGCGGCCAGAGATCGTTTCGAGAACGGCGCTACCTAGCGAAGCCCTACGCGAAGGACTTGCGCGTCATCCAATCCTTAATGAGCGAGACAGCGATCGCTGCCTTTTCCCGATGTTGAATGTAGTAGTGGTCTGCGCCTAGGATCTGGTGGATTTCTTTGTCGTCGTGAGAGACGGCGTCGAAGAGACGCTGGGCGTGGCTTGGGGTGCAGGCGAGATCGGCTGTGTTATTGACGACGATCACGGGGCAAGTAACGCGGCTTGCATTGCCCTCTCCATCGGCGCGAGAGTCGTCATAGCTCCACTGCGAGAGCCAGGAGCGAAGCGTCGCGAATCGCGCTAGTCCGACTGGGCCATCGTTCACGACCTTCGGGTCGCCCAAATAACATACCCCCACTTCGCGGTCTGAGGGGTCAAGGCTGGCATCGAGGAATCGAGGATCGGCCATCGTACCGTGCACGCAGAAAGCGCGCTCCGGCGCCGCCTCGGGATCCGCTTTCAACTCCGCGAGCGTTTCTTTGACCCATGCCGTGATGCGGCGATTTCGTGCAATCTGCGCCGCTCGGTACGTATCCAGAAAGGCTGCGTCGTAAGCCGGCTGATTCGGGTTCGTCTTGTCGTACAGGTTGAGCTCGGGGTCCCGGTCGAAAGGCTTCGCTTCGTCCCTGATCGACGGATCGATCCATTCCGTCAGAGTGACCGAACGCGAGAGATGCGCTGCAAGCAAAAGCACGCCGTCCGCGGGTTCGAGTTTCGCTGCGACGAGATCTGCAGGATCGCCCGCCGGGGTCTCGCGAATTGAGGGCTGCTCCGCTTGGTCCTGATAGAACATGGAGAGCGAACCGCCACCGGACCATCCGCCTAGCAAGACTTTTTCGTAGCCGAAGCGTTTCTTCGCATCCTTGATACACGCGCCGAGATCGAGGACGCACTTCTCCATGATGAGCGCTGTGTCATTCCCGCGGTATCGGGGATTGCAGTAGATGACGTGGACACCGTCTGCCGCCAGCGTATTCACGAGGGGGAGAAATGAACCGCCGCCAATCGGATGAGAGAAGATGATGACCGTCTTCGATTCGACGTCTGCCGGCCGAATGCGCATGCACTCCACGAAAACGAATCCCGCATCGCCCCCGTAGACGTCCTTGATCGGGCTGGGGTCGGCGTGCAACACGCCATAAGGCTCGCGGGCGACGTTCATTAAAGATCCTTTGTCTGAGATCGATCGGGAATGAAAGGGGAACCTAGCCATAGGCGTGCCGGGGCCGTCGGTCGCGGAACTGGCCGGCTACGGAACCGGCGGCTCGTTAACGCTCGTGGCGGCCGAGACCTCTTCGTCAGACATCTTGAGTAGCTGCTGGTAGACCGCCTCGGGGTAAACCATATGGGGCTTGTCAGCGTCGTAGGCTGGCTGCGGCACGGGCTCGCTTGGGCGCGCAAAAGATTCCGGCGCAGCGAAACGCGCCATAAGATCGGTATCGATGCCGACTTCTGCGGCCGCCTTGGGATCAAGCCAATGCTTCGGGTCGATTGCTTCGTCGGAAGTCGCCACCTCAAGCGTTAGGCCTTCGGGGCCCGCAAAGTACATCGACCGACACATGCCATGATCAATTGGGCCAAGCACGTTAACGCCGCGGCTTCGAATGCGATCCCGAAGCGCCAAGAGCTCCTCGTCATTGTCTACGACAAGCGCGAGATGCTGCATAGTGCCCGGTGCCGAAGGCAAAGCGCCATTGCCCGCATGCGTCTTGCCGTATTCGATCTCGATATCCGCGATTGCGGGAAGCTGTACGAAGGAGATCAGGCAATCGTATTTGCCTTCGAGGAAAGCATGGATGCCGCCGGGAACGCCATGCATCGGAAAGATCGCAACGAGCGGCATAGCCAGGACATCGGAGAAGAACTCGATCTGCCCTTTCATGTCGGCTGTGGAGAAGGCGATATGGTGAACGCCCTGTGCTTTGGTCATGGGATCTCCTGTGGGTGCCTCATGGTCCCAATCGGGCCCGGGCTAACACCCTCTACATAGTTTCGTTACCAAAGGCTAATAACGTGGCCGTCGCTCGGGTTGAGCGCGCCGCTGAGCACTTCTTGGTACACGCGCTCGAGTGCTTCTTCGCCCGCGTGATGTTGGACGTTCATCCACTGATTGCTGAACGAAGCGAAGGCCCGCCAGGACGTTCCGAGTTTTTCCTGTAGTCCGCCTGCGCCCCAATCCTGTGTCCGCTTCACGATGCGCGAAGGGGCAAAAAAGAATTCCGGCGTCGGGCCGGGGAGATCGGCCTTTCGAGGTGGGGAGTCCCAGTGGGTCCCGCCGACAGTGCACGAGTATTTGAGATTGTCCTGCAGGCGTTCGTGGACGCCAGCGACGACTTCGCCGTTGCCGGCCATGTCGGTCATGACGGCGCCCGCGGCGGGTACCAGTTCCGTTAGGCGGTCGAGTTCGTCGTAGAGCACGACTTCGTCGTAGCAGCCGAGCTTGCGGACGAAGTCCTGGTTGCGCGTCGACGTCAGGCCGATGACAGGGCCGCGAGCACGCACCGCGCCGAGATGGGCCAGAGCGATCGATGTTTTGCTGGACGCGCTCGTGATGATCGAGGCTTCCGCACCGTAGAAGTCTTCGTCGGCAAAAAGGTCGTCGACCAGAAAGGAGGTCATAAAGAGCCCGCGAAGCAACATGATTTGGTCCTCGAGGTCCGCATCGTAGAGCCCGTCGCGATCGGTGTAGGAATAGGTGCGGTAGATCGGGGCGTGTTCTGCGCGGTGTGCCACGCCGTCGACCATCCCCGATTTGGTCGGCTGCGCATCGATCACGAGATGCCGGCTCATCGGAAAGAAGCCGAACACCCTAGCGCCCTCGGTGACTTCAGAATTGCGCGAAGCTAAGACATCCGCGAAACCCATAGCCGGGATGCGCCCCCATCGGTTCGGCCCAGGGAAGAAACCCCAGTAGTTCAGCATGTCTCCCGCGGCGGCATAGGAGATGTTATTCGAGGTCAGAGCGAAAGCATTGACCTTGAAGAGCACCTGGCCCTCGGCGAGGTTGTCGATCGGTGCGCCGGCGTCGAAACGGACATCGCTAAACTTGTCGCGGTTAACTTGGAAGTCGATCGGGGGGCTAGACATTGGACTCGCTTTCGGGGTGAGGGAATATGAGGCCTAATGGCGGCCGAAAGACGCCCGGCTGGCCGACTCAGCCGATCGAGTCGAATCTAACCGAGAACTAACTCCAGATTTGTTGAAGCGCCTCGGCTGTGGTTTGCGTCGTGATTCGTTTGAGACTGTGTTCCAACACCATCTCGGCGTACTCGGGCGGATAACCGCCGACACAGTCCTTCACGAGGACAACATGGTAGCCATGATTAATGGCCTCGATGACAAGTCCGAGAATACCCACGTTCAGGGATACGCCTGTCGCGATCACCGTATCCACGCCGAGAGACCGGAGCTTGGGATCGAGGTCGGTACCGGTAAAAGGGGACATGCCGTGAAGTCGCACGCAGTCGAGGTCGCCTGGTTCGGGGCCGAGCTCCGGAATGACCTCGGTTGAGGGTTCGCCGAGGACCATATGCTCTGGATTCTTCAGCAGGTAATTCACCATGGGCACGTTGCGGTAGGAGCCGCGTCGATCCGCCGCGAAGGCGGCGCGGCAATGGATCACCGGGACTTCTGCGCGACGAGCGGACTCGACGAGGCCACCGAGTCGCGCGGGGACGCCCTGTCCAGCGATCACATCCGCTAGTGCGCGAAGTGAAGTCAGATCGCCAACGACCGCTCTTTGCATTTCCATAGTAAGGATGGCGGCGCGTCCGGGTTGCACCAGTTCTTCGAGGCTCGGCATGGTCTGATTCCTTTAAGTCTTTTTAGACGCAAGCGGCCCACGCGATCGTGCGAAGGGGCGGCCCGACGTCTCTAGAAGATCCTAGTCAGCTGGGCGCGTTCGTACGATCCCCACTGGCCGGCCGATCGCCTAGCCCCACCTGCTGTCCGTCGATCTCGACTCGGATGCGGCGAAGGATCAGGTGGGCGATGCGCCATTCGCCGTCGGCATCCTTTCGGTATCGCTCGTCATACCAGCCGAGTCCCCAGAGATGCTCCATGGGCGAGCCCTTGGGCCACCAGAGCATGTCCTCCATGGCCCAGATGCCACAGGCTTCAGTGGCCGAGGTCAGGGTGATAATCGGCGTATGGCCCTGGTGGCAGGTCGTGACGTTCTCGAGGATCGGGGGGAGGTAGTCGCGGAAAGCTTGACGGCCATGAATGAGGGGGGAGCCCTCTTCGGTCGTATCTATGATCACGTCTTCGCAGAAAACATCGGCCCACTCATCCCAGCGTTTCTGGTCCATCAGCATGAAGTAGCGAGCCTTCAGCTGCTTGATTCGCTCGACCTCAACCAGATCCTCTGTGGTCATTCCGTTCTCCATTTCATCTGCGTTGGAAGCGGATTCTATCCATCGAAGAGGAAGTATTGTAGGGGGCAACCCCGACCCCCAGGGGCAATTGGAGTTCACAAGCATCTGGATTTATTACGGAATCTAGAGATCCGGTCCCTGGCGTGGCTGCGGCTCGATCTCAGAAAAAAATCGACCAAAGATGAAAATGACATTGATTATCATTTTCCATAGCCATATTATCTTGATTCCCCGGAGCCGGTGCCCCCGACTCGATTACCGCTCGGGCTTTTAAAAGGAATCCTCAGAATGCTCGTTTGCCACTGCCGTGGAATCACCGACCGACAGATTCGCAACCTCGTAAGGGAAGGCGCCACGTCGCCTCGAGAGGTCGCTCGCGCGACTGGCGCTGGCATGCGCTGCGGTGGTTGCCGTACGAACGTGAAGCAGGTCGTGAATGACACGCTGGCGCGTGAGCACGAGAAGACGGCCACGGCGGCGATGCCTAACGAAGTACTGCTTCCGATGGCCTAGTCCGAAGATTTATCCAGGAGCTCAGGCATCCAATAGGGTGTTCGACTCAAGCGAATTTAGCAGGCGTCGTACCTCGGGTACGACGCCTGTTTTTTTTGAGCCCCGCGAGTTCTATGGGTTCGCGCTTGTAGGGGCTTCGAGCAAGGAGGGCTTCGATTCGCTCCGGGGGCTTTCAATGATTTCGCGTGTTCAGGGCGCTACGAAACCGAGGCTGTTCATGTCGATCTCGTTACGAAGCGCGCCTCCATTTTGGAAGCGTTCGAGGTTGTCGAGGAAGAGCGCGAAAACATCATCCATATAGCGATCCACAGAAACCGAGGAATGCGCCGAGACGTAAACGTTCGGGAGATCCCAGAGCGGGCTCGCAGAATTGAGCGGTTCAGGATCAAAGACATCGAGCACTGCTGCCGCAAGCGGTTCATCCCGCATCACGCGAGCGAGCTCCACCTCATCGACCAAAGTGCCCCGCGCGACATTCACCAGCACCGCATGCCGAGGCATCGCCGCAAGCGCTGCCGCGTCGATCATATGGTGCGTCTGCGCGGTCGCCGGCGCCGAGATGATGACGGCGTCGGACTGCGCGAGCAGCTCGTGAAGCTTTTCCCTGGGAAAGAGTTCATCGACATGCTCTGAGACGTCGCCGGGCTTAGCGCTTCGCTTCAGGCCAAGCGTGCGGCATCCGAGTGCACGTGCGCGGGAGGCGACGGCTTGGCCGATTCCGCCAAGACCGACGATGCCGATGGTCGATCCGGCGAAAGTGCGGCCGTAGGAGCGTTCGAATTTGTGACCCTGTTGGTAGGCGTCGGCTTCGCGGAAACGCTTCCAGACTTGGAGCAGGCGTCCTATCACCCACTCAGACATGGATCCCGCGCTTACGCCGGTGCAGTTCGTGAGGATGACGCGGTCCTGGTCGATCCCGGCCGTGGCAAATTGTTCGACTCCGGCTCCGCAGGCCTGAAGCCACTTGAGCTTCGGTGCGCGCTCAAAGAGTCGGTCGGGCGCGTGCAGCGTCGTGAGAACATCGCACTCAGCCAGCGCCGCTGCACGCTCCGCGGCTACGGAGGCGCCCCAGGGCGGCGGTTCCGAATAGGGTCCCTCTGCAGCCTGGGAAGCCCAGTCGCCGCCGGGATCGATTGGAAGAATCGTCGCTTCAACGCCTTCGATGGCTTCTAAGCGGGTGAGATACGCCTGCGCATGAAAGGGCGGAAATCCGAGGCAGACACGGATCGGATTTTGAGATGCTTGCTCGCTCATTTGCTCGTCAGCTCCTTAGGGCACGGGTCGTGTGCGCCCCGGGTATCGCCTTGTCGCGTGCGCGTCCCGAGTGTCGCGTTTTGCGACCGCGACTTCAAATCAGTGTGGCTTTCGTAACCCGTAGTTTTCAATCCGCGTGATAGGGGGAAAACCGTATAGACAAAATCGCGCGTTGTGGTGACCTTTGGTTGCGGGTTGTCTCCGCGGGCGCGCGTTTCGGTTCAGGAGAGTGTGTGTCCAAACCCGTCGGGGTAACCGACGACGACGGTCTCCTTCTGCGAGGGGCGATCTGAATGAGGGGAAGGCATGAGCAAGATTTGCGCTTGGTGTGGAACTATAATTCAAATAGCTGCGGGACTCGGGATCGCACCGACGAGCCATGCGCTCTGTCAGGGTTGCCACGAGGAGCTGCAGACTGCACTTTCGTCGAACGGTCTGCGCCCGGGCGATGACAAACCCCGCCCATACTGATTATTGAGTCCGTCCTCGCTACGAATTCGTGGCGTCGTTGGACCTTCGCGGAACCGTATTGAGGTGCGTCCGCGGTATGAAATTTTGGCAATCGATCACTTGGGCTGAGACGGATCAGCTTTGCGATATAGCTCGCTTCGCTGAAAGCCTTGGGTATGAGGGTGTGATTGGAGCGGACCACGCTCTTTATCCGAAGACGATGCGGCCGGACTATCCGTATTCGGAATCCGGCTATCCGCCACAGACCTCCGACAGTGAATACCCCGACATGTGGACCAGCGCAGCGGCGATCACCTCCGTCACCGAGCGTTTACGTTATGTCTGCGGCGTGTATGTTTTACCACTCCGAAACCCGATCGAGGTCGCCAAGCAAGCCGCGACACTCGCGACGCTTTCGAAGGGACGATTCGCGTTAGGTGTCGGCGCGGGCTGGATGCGAGAGGAATTCGACCTCTACGGGGTCGATTTTAAGTCGCGGGGTCGGCGCATGGACGAGATGATCGACGTGATGCAGGGGCTTTGGACGGGGGACTACTACGAAGCCCGCGGTGAGTTTTTTGACTGGGATCCGATTGTTGTGAGTCCGAAGCCGAGTCACCCGGTGCCGCTCTATTTCGGAGGTACTGCGAAAGTGGCGCTGCGCCGCGCGGCGCGGGTTGGGGACGGCTGGATTGGCGCAGGCAATACGCCAGCTGAAGTCCCGGCGCTTATGGAGACGCTGCGCACGTTGCGCAAAGAAGCCGGGCGGGGTGACCGTCCCTTCGAGACCTTGATCGGACTTTACGCGGATGCGGAGGTGGATCTCTTTCGCCGAATGGAAGACGAAGGAATGACGTCCGGAATCCATTTGCCGTTCTGGTTTGAGTTCGACGGTCCGTCGACGATCGATCAGAAGAAGCGATCCATGGAAGCCTACGCCGAAGAGATCATCCGGTATTTCTGAGTGTCTCGAAGCGGGGCCTAACCCAAATTGCTACGCGGCTTCTCCGTGGCCTTCGGACGGATCCTCTTTGAAGTAGCCGGCCTTCTTGAGCTTGCGCCAGGTGATGAGCAAGAAGAGACCGCCAGGCGTTTGGAACAGGGCGAAGGCGAAGATCGGAATCAACGCTTCGAAGTCCATGGCTTGGCTGACTAACACGATTCCGAGCATCGTGTTCTTTACAATCATTTCTACGGCGATCGTGACGGTATCCCGGGCGGGGATACGAAAGAGGGCCGGAACGCCGGTGCCCACCACGATCGCCGCGAGGGCGAACCAGGCCGCGGCTCCCGCTGCTTCCAAAAACACTTCGAGGGGGATGTCGGGCCGAGAAGCACCCTGGGTGACGGCACCGATCACGATCACGGTGGCTGCGGAGGCAGAGAGCCGTCGTTCAAAGCGTGCAAGCGAGGGGGATCGACTTCGCGCGAACATGCCGACGCCGACGGGGAAAATCGTCAGCATGCTGAGGCGAAGCGCAGTGTCGAGAACGGGCATCTCAACGGTTGTGACGCCGCCGGGCGAAAAATTAATAAGTGCGTACTGCACCCACAGGGGCAGAGTGAAGAGCGTGGCCATAGTGGCGGTCGCGGTGAGTGTGATGGAGAGCGCCGTGTTTCCGCCGGCGAAATGAATGTACATGTTTGAGAAGAGGCCACCGGGGCATGCGGCGACGATGACTAGTCCTGTACTTAACAGAGGAGGCAATTCGAGAATCGCAGCGAGTCCCATACCCACTATGGGCATAATGACGAGCTGGACAGCCGTCCCGACGATCGTTGTTCGAGGATTCGAGCGGATGCGATCGAAGTCCCCTGTGGAGAGACTGAGTCCCATCGCAAACATCATGACGAACATCGCGCCGCCAAGCGCGATGTCGATCCAGCCGATTCCCAAGCGTAGTCTCCGAGTACGACCCTCTACGGGGTCGGGTAGGTTGGGCGTCGATCAGGTGGGTTTCACTCAGAGCCCATGAACAGAGCGAGTCTTTAGTTCAAGGAAGGCCAAGGCTGCCTAATGAGCGCGAAGACTAAACCGCGAGCTGTGCCTCAGCCTCGCGAAAGTAAATCCTTCGCGATTGCACGGATCTGCATCTCGTCGGTGCCGGCGTAAATTTGTAGGACCTTCGAGTCTCGTGCGAATTGCTCGACGACGTATTCGGACATATAACCGTTTCCGCCGTAGACTTGCACCGACTCCATGGCCACTTCGACGGCAGCACGCGCCGCGTACAGCTTCATAGCCGAAGCCTCGGCATAGGTCATCGTCTTTCCGTGCGCGGTGAGCTCGATCGTTCTGAAAACCAGGTTCTGGAGATTCATGCGCGCGACTTCCATACGCGCGAGCTTGTCTTGGATGAGCTGGTACTCGCCAATGGGCCGCTCGAATTGAACGCGCTCGCGTGCGTATTTCACGGAAAGCTCGAGGCATCGATCGACCATCCCAAGCGCCATCGCGGCAACCCCGGATCGCTCCGTCTGGAACGTGCCCTTGGCGCCTTCGCGCCCGCCGCCGCCACGGGTGAGTGCGGCTTCTTCGCCTAGCAGGTGGTCCATCCCAACCCGAACGTCTTGCAAAAAGAGCTCGCCCGTTGGAGACGAATGCATCCCCATCTTGCGGAGCGGCTTTGTCTGCTCGAAGCCCGGCATGCCGCGGTCGAGCACGAAATTGAGAATTTTGCGGTCGCGTGTGTCGACGCCGTCTTCTTCAAGCTTGCAGATGAAGACCGTGGTGTCGGCGAAGGGGCCGTTCGTGATGAAGGTCTTCGAGCCGTTCAGGACGAACTCGTCTCCCTCGCGTCGCGCAGAAGCGCGCATTCCACCGAAGGCGTCGGATCCGGATCCGGGCTCGGTGATCGCCCAGGCGCCGATCTTGTCGAGGGTCATGATGTCGAGGGCCCAGCGCTCTTTTTGCTCGATCGTCCCCTTCGAGTTGATCGCGCCTGCAGCTAAGCCCGTGCTGACACCGAGGGCCGTAACCATGCCGGGGCAGTAGCGGCATAGTTCGATGATCGGGATGAGAGTGGCTGCGGCCTGATCGGCTTTCGCTTCGGGGTCGGGAGATTTGCCGGAGCCCTTCGTCGGCTTTTCGCCGCGCTTCTCCGCTTCGATCGTCTTGGCGAAGCGGGCACGTGCCATCTCGTCCATGCCGAAGGTCTTGTACATTTTGCGCATGAGCTCATAGGGTGGCATGTCGCCGTGTTCGAGCTCCTCGACATGCGGGGCGATTTCGTTTTCGACGAAGGTCCGGACGGCGTCCCGGATCATCAGTTGAGATTCGCTCCATTCATGCATTTCGATCTTCTCCTGCGCGGCGTATGAGGCGGTTGCGGCATATTGTCTCGGGCCCTTTGAAAGGCAAGCGGCAGTCTAGCTGGACCGGCGGTCTTTGGTTGAGTCGATCTGCGTCCTTGACGAGACGGGAGCCTGACTTAGGTTCCCTCGCCATGGAAATTCGCCGAGTTCTGTCCGTTGATCAAATCAAGCTCTCCCCCCGCGACTTCTGGATGCGGCCGATCGAGGAGCGCGAAGGCGCTTTCGCGACGCTGCGCGAGGAGTGTCCCGTTCATTGGGATGAGGAAGAGGAGATAATGCCTAATTCTCCGATTCCGGCAGGACCCGGGTATTGGTCGCTCACGCGCCATGCGGACGTGCTTGAGGCGAGTCGAAATCCGGCGATTCATTCGTCGGCGCGAGGCGCGACGTCTATCGCGGACCTGCCGCCGGAATTTTCGGAGTTCTTTGGCGGCATGATTAATATGGATGACCCGCGCCACGGACGTCTCCGTCGCATCGTCTCCCGAGGCTTCACGCCTAAGGCCCTGGGCCGTTTGGAAGACTCCGTCGAGCGCCGCGCAGATATAATCATTGACCGTGTGATCGAGCGCGGCGAATGCGACTTCGTGACTGACATCGCGGCGCCGCTTCCCCTGGAAATCATCTGCGACATGATGGGAATCCCCGATAGCCAAACTGAGATGGTCTTTCGAAATACCAATGTCATCCTTGGCCTGGGCGACCCCGATCTCGTCTCAGATCCAGCGCAGATGATTCCGGCGGCTCTTGGTGCGGGTGGCGAACTCGCTGCGCTCATGAATGAGATTGCAGCGGATCGCGCGAAGAACCCGGGCAACGATCTGACGACGCAGCTGTTGAATGCGGATCTTGAAGACGGCGCGATGAGCGGAGGGGAACTCGCTTCCTTCTTTATCTTGCTCGTTGTCGCGGGAAACGAGACGACGAGAAACGCGATCAGCCACGGCATGAAGGCCCTCTGCGACAATCCCAACGAACGTAAGAAGTGGGCAGCTGATTTTGAGGGTGTCGCCCCGACGGCGGTTGAAGAAGTCGTTCGATGGGCCTCGCCTGTGATCTTTATGCGACGAACCTGTACGGAAGACACTGTGCTAGGCGGTCAGCAGATGAAGGCTGGGGACAAGACGATCCTCTGGTACAACTCGGCCAACCGAGATGAAGCGGTTTTCGAAAACCCGCATCAGTTCGATGTGCTTCGAACGCCGAATGAGCATGTTGGGTTCGGCGGCCCGGGGCCGCATTTCTGTCTTGGCGCCAACCTGGCTCGTCGTGAGATCAAGGTAATGTTCGAGCGGCTCTTGCGACGAATGCCCGATCTTGAAATCACGGGCGCACCCGAGCGGCTTGAGTCCAACTTTATTCACGGAATCAAGCGCATGCCCTGCGCATTTACGCCTGGTAAGGCTGGCTGACCAGCAGCCTTATTGCGAAGCCAACCTACGCCGATTTTGCCGCGTTTTTCCCGGCCATTCGGCCAAAGAAGCTACTTCCGCCGATGGACATGCCGCTCGCGTAGTGACTGCCAGAGCGCGTGAGGCCTGCGGATGCTCGGCCTGCGGCATAGAGGCCACCGACGATTTCACCATCTACGCTGAGCACTTCCCCGCTCGCCTTCGTTTCAAGGCCGCCTAACGTGAATACGGCCCAGATGCTTTCGTCGACGGCGAGATCGAGAGCGGCGAAGGGTGGGTTGTTAAGGGGCGTTACGTATTTGCTCGCTTTGTTGAAGATGGGGTCTTCGCCCTTTTCGGCTGATCGGTTATAAGCTTCGAAGGTGTGGGCGAGGTGGCTCTCCGGAATGCCGAGCGATGCCTCGAGTTCTTCGATCGTCTCTTCGACCGCGGCCATTTTGTAACGCGCGAGCATGCCCTCCTCGTCATAGAGCGCGTCGTCGACGATCAGGTACGCCTTGCCGTCTGCCTTCTTCATGATCGCGTCGGTGACCCTGCCGTGATAGCAATCTTCGTTGATGAAGCGCTGTCCGCGGGTGCTGACGAGCAAGCCCTTGATATGACTGGCCGGGGGGAAGAAGGGCGTGGTCATGAGCCCTTCGTTCATGTTGATGGCGTTTCCGCCAACGCCCATGCCCATTCGGATTCCGCTCCCGTCACAACCTTCGCTGCCGATTGGGAAGCGGCACTTTGCTAGGTCGGGCGCGAAGCGCTCGACCATATCCCGGTTCATGATAAAGCCGCCGGTCGTGAGGATGACGCCGCGGTTCGCGCGGATCGCACGCGCTTCGCCTTCGATGAGTGCGAGGACACCAACTACGCGGCCGGTTTCGTCTTGGATGAGGGTTTGGACGCGAGATTCGTTTTGAATCGTGCCGCCTTCGGCTTCGAAGGTCTGGATCATCTGCTCGATAATATAGCCGCCGGCGCTGCCTTCCTTTTTTGGTTTGTGTCCGCGTGGGATGGGTGTCGCTTCTTCCGAGAAGGGATGCGCTTGCTCGTTGCCCGAGTAGATCAGGCAATCGTCGGTCGGCGGGAAAATCACCTTGTGGTCGTAGTAGGTGTCTTTGAATTCGACGCCGCAGCTCTCGAAGAACTCGAAGTGGTTGAGGCTATTTTCGCAATAGAGCTGGACCTTTTCGGGATCTGCGGTCGGCCCCGCCGCGCCTTTCACGTGCGCGAGCATATTCTCAAGAGAGTCATCGAAGCCCGCCGCCTTCTGGACGCGCGTGCCGCCCCCAAAATAGACCGTGCCTTCGGAGAGCGCCGTCGCTCCGCCGCCGCGTGTCGCGCGTTCGAGGATGAGCGTCGAGGCGCCGGCGCGCTGCGCTTCGATTGCGGCGGCACCGCCCGCGACACCGAAGCCGACAACCACGACATCGTATTCGCCCCACCAGGACTCAATTGAGTCGGCGCTTCGAGGGTTGGAGGGCAGGGCATCGGTGGGCGTGGAAGCGGCGGACATGATTGAGCGGGCTCCAAATGAGGGCACGCATGCTTTTAACATGCGGAGCCAGGGGCTTGGGAAGAATGATGGGGCGTGAAACTGCGACCGAACATAGCCGCTCGATCCCACCCGGATCATGATCTCGCACAGCATTTTTCAGGAGAGGGGGCGGGACCGCCGGAGCTCGCGGGGCGGACAAATGCATTCGCTGGATCGAGTGTCAGATGTTCCGGGACGAGAATTTTAATCAATAAATACAGATACTTGCGAACCAACGAAACGAGTTTTTCAGTTGCGGTGCAGTTCAAAAGAATGGTCGTTTTAGGATGGCGTGGGGTGCCATTTGTGGGCTCCGCCCGATTTGGATCCCAGGCCCCCTCATCCTGCGATTCGTCACGGGCTTCGTCTAAAGCCACGGCGGCCTGGGTCTCCAGCGCGAGTCGATGCTCTACTGCGTGCCGCTCGGGGTGACCGTCTGCTGCGGATATTGGCGATTCCGTCTCTCTGCGCAGCTCCTTGATAGCGACGGTGTGGCAGCACAAGCATTGCCCGCAGGCGTGGCAAGGGTGTCCTGTCTTTGGATTCTGAATAGAACCGTGGGCTTGGGGGCATCGTGAGGACAGGTAGCGATCTCGTTATACCCGAGTTCGATGCGCTGTCTTGGGTCGAGTTAGGCGTTCAGGTTTTGTGGCCGGCCTGTAGAGATAAAGGTCTCGGAATCAGAGATTGCGGATTCGCAATAAAGATCGACCTTTTCGAGAAGGTCGATCTCGGTCGTTAGAGTTCGATTATCCCCTTCGTGAGCTCTGACCGAGGGGCGCTACCTGAGGCGTTCGAGTTGGGTATCGTCGCGCCTCTTCACCCCAGCGCCCCCGGACTCCTCTGCATGAAATTTGGCCTTATGTTCGCGAAGGTCAGTCCCTTCGTTCGGTCCGAAGGCCTTACGCATCTCGCGCAGAGCTCGGTTCTGCGCGGGCCGATTCGTTTTAAGTGAGTGACCCTAGGAATACATGCCTGTTTTAGATGCTGCACAGCTGAGCAAAATCATCGCGGGGCGAAAGCTCCTTGAGGACGTGACGCTCACGATTCGTCGCGGCGAAAAGGTTGGATTTGTCGGACATAACGGTTCGGGCAAGAGCACTCTCGGTCGGGTCCTTGCTGGGCTGGACGATATCGATGGGGGCCGTATCTCGCGCCGCCGCGAATCAACCGTCGCTTATCTCGCTCAGGAGCCGAGTTTCGAACCCGGCCGTACCGTACGTGAAGTCGTGCTCGAGAGTTTGGTCGAGTGGAGTGGGACGCGTCGTCGCTATGACTCGTTAACAGAAGCGTTAGGTGTGACGACGGACGAAGACGAGCAGTCGAGGCTAGCGACAGAACTTGCTTCTGTTGGCGATGAACTCGAACGGCACGGTGGCTGGGACCGGGAGCACGAAGCCGAAGCGACGGTCGGCAATCTGGGGATCACCGATGCAAGCCGGCTTGTGGATACGCTTTCCGGTGGTGAAGCCCGTCGGGTCGCGCTTGCGCAGCTCCTCGTCGCTCAACCGGATCTCGCGATTCTCGACGAACCTACAAATCATCTCGATCTATCAACAATCGAATGGCTCGAAGAACATCTTCGCGACCGCTTCGAGGGCGCGGTCCTTTTGATTAGCCATGATCGCGGTGTGCTTGATGCAGTCACGACTCGCACGCTTGAAATCCACGAGGGCCGAGTTGATAGCTACGACGGTGGTTACGGGCGCTACCTAATTGGCAAGGCCGATCGTATGGCCCACGAGGAGCGCACTTGGCGCAATACGCAGAACTTCCTGCGCAAGGAAGTCGAATGGCTGCGACGTGCACCAAAGGCACGAAGCACAAAACAAAAAGCACGAATTTCGCGAGCGGAAACAGCGCTCGATCAGACAGCACCTATTGCCGAGCGGCAAGCTGACTTCCGGCTTCAGTCGGAACGCCAGGGCAAGACAATCCTGGACCTAACAGGTGTTTGCGCTGAGCGTGACGGAAAGCGCCTGATTCAGGGGCTCGATCTCGCCCTTCGTCCGGGAGATCGCATTGGGATCGTCGGGCCCAACGGATCTGGCAAGACGACGCTTTTGCTCGCGATCCTCGATCAACTTGAAATCACGAGCGGATCGATCATCCGTGGGTCGAATACCAAGATCGGCTATCTCGATCAGGCGCGCGGAGAACTCAACCCCAAGGACACCGTCCGCGAGGCGGCGGTCGGGGACGCCACAGAAATCGCCATAGGGGAAGAGCGGCTCTCGGTCGGAAGCTATCTGGAGCGCTTTCTGTTCGATAGAAAGCAGCAACGTGTGCAAGTTGCAGAACTCTCCGGCGGAGAACGTGCGCGAGTCTGTTTGGCGCGACTGCTTGCACAGAAATGCAATCTGCTGCTGCTTGATGAGCCGACGAATGATCTCGACGTCATGACCTTAAGCGCGCTCGAATCCATGTTGGTGGATTTTGGCGGGAGTATTTTGCTAGTTAGCCATGATCGCTGGCTTCTTGATCGGGTGACGACAGGCATTTTGGCCTTCGAAGGTGAGGGCCGAGTCGAGTACTACGCGGGCGGGTTTGAAGCCTACCGGGAGCGCGTTGCGCGAGGACGCGCGAGCGGCGCGGCACGGGCGCCGGAAGATGTGAGCGGAAAAAAGTTGAACGCCCCCTCTTCACCGACCGGCGCGAACTCAAGCGGGAAGAGTGCTTTGTCGTCCGCTTCGAAGACTAAGAAGTTGAGCCACACGGAGAAACGTGAACTCGAAGGCGTGATGGATTTGATCGAAGCGGCGGAGCTTGAGGTCACCTCGCTACAAGAGAAGTTGGCGGACCCCGCGCTCTATCAAGGCGCAGGAGATGAAGTGACTACGCTACGAGGTGAACTCGAAGCGGCAGAAGCCGAAGCGCTCCGCTTGACCGAGCGATGGGAAGAGTTGGAAGCGCGCAAGGCCGGGGCTGCCGGGCAGTAGACGTTTTAGGGATGCCCTGCGGTGATGGCGAGGTTGCCTAACGGCCGCTGGCCAAGAAGATGATTCCGGCCAACGCTGCTAGCAGTGCGACAAAGACGGCAATTCCGACGCGGGCAGATCGCTGGGCGCGTTCCTCGAGCCACCAATTACGCGGCCGCATACCACGCGCCGCGAAAGTCAGTATCGCGGCAAGTGTGACGGACGTGATGTTTCCCGCGGCGAGCAGTAAAGCTGCGCCCGCGCCGTTCCACTCGCCTGCAGAAATCAACATCCCACTTGCAACCGTGGGAGGCAGGAGTGCGACGGCGACCATGACACCGGTCAGGTAGGTGGGGGCCCCGCTCGTGAACGCGAGCGCTCCGGCGCAGCCCGCCGCGAGGGCAAGGGCGAGATCCCAAATGCCGACCGTTGTGCGCGATGCGAGTTCCGGCGTCGTTGGGTCGACGCCGATCATTGCGCCGAGCGCGATGGAGAATACAAGTGTGAGAGCGAAGCCTGCACCTGCGGCCACGAGCGCGCGTTTAACGAGAGGGAGATCGCCTAATACGAGGCCGAGGGCAATGGCCATATTCGGACCTAAGAGCGGCGCAACGACCATGGCGCCAATCACGGCCGCGGTATTGTCGTGAGTCAGTCCAATTCCGGCGACGATCGAAGCCAGAATGACGAGGAATAGGTAGTGGCGATGGAGCTTTGCGTTGTCGGCGATCGCCGCATAAACCTCTTCGCGACTCACGGCTGCGGAGCTTGAAATGCGCTCGCCCCGACTGGGGTGCCGAGCCGCAAGCGGCCTTGGCAGAACAGCATCGAGGGATTCGACTAGCACCATGATGGATCCACGGTCGGCGAGCTTTTCATGAAGCAGGTCGAGCGCCGAGCCCGAACGCTCGGAGCCGACGACTGCGCGAACGACTCTTCCGAATCGCCCGCCTTCCTCGATCCAAGTCTGCCCTGCTAGGTCGCTTAGGACGTCACGAGCCTCTTCGGCGAGCTCAGCAGGC
This sequence comes from Deltaproteobacteria bacterium UBA4427, assembly GCA_002390675.1. Taxonomy (GTDB): domain Bacteria; phylum Myxococcota_A; class UBA9160; order UBA9160; family UBA4427; genus UBA4427. The sequence continues at coordinate 10,755 of DGPZ01000192.1, read as the reverse complement.
ACATGTGCTTCTATGATCTTGAGGGCCATGGCCGCGAATTCCCTTAGTGCCTTCGCCGCCACGTGGGTCGGGCTGCTTGAAGGGGAAGCCTACCGCCTAAATACGGAGAAACCCCACCCTGGCTACCGATTTTAGATTCTCCGAGGAAGTCATTTCGGCCGTGGAAGAAGGAGCTTGTTCATCGGGCGACGGATTCACCCACGACTGTTCGTGATCGCTCGGGAGTTTATCGAAGGGGACCAGCCCCTCTGAATCCGAAGCGGTCGGTGTATCGCGTGGCATAGGGAAACACCGTGCTCTCAAAGCCGAGAGCTCTACTTTTAGAAGCTCTGCAGAATAGGCGAGCGACACTTCAGGCTAATTCATAAAGCTGGGTTAGCGCCTTTCCTCCGGCTCATAGAAATCACCCTCTAGGTCGACGAGCTTCTCTTGAATGAAGCCATGCGCATCTCTGATTGCTTGATTGTATAGAGGTGGCCCGAGGTTCTTAACGAAAAAGTCTAGAATCAGGCCAGCCTTTAGCTCTCCGAAATCGTCATCGAATTCATTACTGAAATGAGCTTGGACAGCGGCAATCATGTACGCACGCCGTTCATCCGTGAGCTTGAAACGCATTGGTTTTGCCTTCGTTGGTTAGTGACGTCAATTTTAATAGTATGCGGCATAACCGGTCGGGCGGGCTAGGCCACTGGTTGAACCCTGTGTCACCTCCAGTTGTTGCCAAGGGCACGACGGCGACGATTAGAATTGAGGAAGTCCCAGCAAAGCTGTAGTTCGAAGAGTCGTACGCTTCTTCACTTGTCCCAATCCGTTCGCCAATTTCGTTTCGTTTGATGCCCTGAGTCACATTCCGGGTGAAGAAATTTAAAGACGCAAGGACGTAAAGAGCCGCTGAGAGCGTTCCAAGTCTTCAGACCCATTTCCCCTCAACAAAATGCGAGCCGACAACGACCGCGAAGATGCCGTTAGCCACAATTCGGAGACCTGTTCCATGACCCACGCAACTGAATCGAACACGTCATAGAGTTCGGTCTTGGTCACGAAGCGTAGGATCCTCCCTGAAAGCGTGAGCTGACAAAAAAGGCTAGGCCGATGGGGCTTCGGGGGAGTTGGCTAGGCGGGTTCTTCGCCCGGGGGCCCCTAAGATTTCTGTATATGCGATAGGGATTGCGGGCTCAGGATATGGGCTGAGATCGCTCCCTTTGCTTCGGACCGGAAATGCGGATCGGGTGCGGGTGCGTCCGTTATTGGAGGCTGTCCGTCTGTCTGGAAGGGAAGTGTGGATTAGGCTGTCGTCAGCTGGGTTGTCAGAGGCTGTTATGAGGGCGAACACAGCAGGGTTCCGCGGGGGATATGCGCGAATAGGCCGTGAGAATAGTGAATTTTTGACGAGGCTCGGGAGTTGCGTTCTTGGCACCTCATGGTGTCGGGGGGGCTGTGCTACGGTGCGCCGCCTCGTGAAGGGCTTCCTGTCCTTCATTACCCCCCAATAAAAAATCCCAAGCGAGCTATGAAACCTGAAATCTTCGCGGATCTTCCCGCGCCAATTACAGCTGCGCTTATTCGTCGCGGCTTCGAAGAACTGACGCCTGTGCAGTTGGCAGTGGTTGCAGCCGCTTCTGATGGCCGTGACTTGCGCATTTCATCTCAGACTGGCTCTGGAAAGACGGTAGCGATCGGGCTTGCGCTCGCTGAGCACTTCTTGAAGCAGGCTGGGTACGTCCCGCCCGCATCTGAGCCCGAAGCAATTGCAATGGTGGTTCCGCCGGAAGAGGCGGAAGTAGTTGTCGCCCCAGGCGCGGAGAACGCGGCGGACGCATCGACTCCCGAAGTTCATATCCCGGCGATCCCGCAATCGAAGAACCCCGCTGCCGCAACTCCTGCAGCTGCTGCCCCTGGCGTGGCTCAAGGGTATAAAACATATGCCGCATCCAAGAGCCCAAAGGGCGCGCGTGGACCTCGCGGACCAAAGAACAATCGCGGTTCTAAGCGGCCCAAAGATGGCGCGGCTCATCCGACGGGCTTGGTGATCGTGCCGACTCGTGAATTGGCCGCGCAGGTGAGTGAAGAACTCGCTTGGCTCTACGCGGATATTGCGGACCTAACAGTCGAGGTCGTGACCGGCGGCACGTCGGTGATGATGGAGCGGCGCGCTCTATCACGCGGACCGGCGCTTGTGGTTGGAACGCCTGGCCGACTCCTTGATCATCTCAAAAATCGCGCCATTAAGGCCGATGAGATTGCGCATGTCGTGCTCGACGAAGCGGACCAGATGCTCGATATGGGCTTCCGGGACGAACTCGACGCGATCCTGGCAGAAATGCCTCCGGAACGGCAGAGCCATTTGGTTTCGGCGACGTTCCCCCGCGCTGTGACGCAACTCGCGAACCGCTTCCAGAATAATCCGATGGTGATTGAGGGAACACGACTCGGCGAAGCGAACGCGGACATTCAGCATATTGGCTACGGCGTTCGTCGACATGAGACTTTTGCGGCCCTCGTGAACGTTCTTCTTCTTGCCGGCGAGGAGCGCTGCTTGCTCTTCGTGAACCGTCGCGTCGATGCGACAGACTTGGCTGAGAAGTTGGCCCGAGATGGCTTCGGTGCAGCGCCCTTCAGTGGTGAACTCGCTCAGGCCCAGCGCACGCGAACCCTCGCGTCCTTCCGAAACGGCACGCTCCCAATTTTGGTTTCGACTGAAGTAGCGGCTCGCGGTATTGACGTTCCCGGGATTTCGACGGTGATCCATGTTGATCCGCCGCGTGATCCCGAGGCCTATACCCATAGAAGTGGGCGAACGGGACGCGCGGGTCTATCCGGACGCAGCATCCTCTTCGTGACGCCTGCTGATCAGAACCGTGTTAAGCGCATGCTTCGTTCTGCGAAGGTGGATCTGTCCTTCCAGCCCGTGCCCACTCCCAACAAGGTGGAGAAGGCGCTACGCAAGCGCGCGCGCAAGGCGCTTCATGACACGCTCGCTTCGCATACGCCAGAAGAGTCGCAGATGATGTACGCGAAAGGACTGCTCGAGGATCATGACCCGGTCCAGGTGATCGCCACCCTACTCGACCTCGCTAAGCCGGACAGCAAATGCAAGCCTATGCAGGTACAGGGCTTTGATCCGTCGCAAGAGCGTGGTCCGCAGGGTCGCGACAATCGTGAGAGCCGAGGCGACAGCCGCGGTCGACCTGATCGTAATCGCCCGGGACATCGTCCTACGCGCGACTCCCGCGACAACTTCCAAAGTGGCGGCCGTACGTCGTCGAGCGGAAATCGCGGTGGCAGTGGCGAAAACTATCCGCCGATTCGACCTCCGCAGGAAGCCTATACGCGCTTCTTTGTGACGTGGGGCGAAGGCAGTGGCGCAACGACGGGGCGACTTCTGTCCCAGGCATGTCGACGCGGTGGCATTAAGAGTGATCAGGTTGGGGCCATCGAAGTCTCCGATCGTGTTTCCTTCATATCTGTCTCGAACGATGTCGCAGCCGCCTTCGAAGCCAAGGTAAGCCGACCCGATTCGCGCGATCCCGGAATCGTGATTAAGCGCGCGGATGATAAGTCTGCGGGCCCGCCCTCGAAGCCCTTCTTTAAGGGTGGGCGAGGTGGCGGCGGCGGACATGCTGGTAGTCGAACCGGCCATTCGTCGGGGCAGGCTCCGAATCATCGACAGGGTGGAAACCCTGGGCGCCCGAGTAATGCTCGTGGCCCGAGCGGCCCACGCAATAACAATTCTTGGAAGCGTGATGGCGGCAGTGGTGGTAAGCAGGACCGCGCTCCGCGAAGCGACTACCGAGATAATCAATCAGTTAGGCCCGGCCGAGGCGCCCCGCGCCCCGACCGATCATCCGGTTCGCCTAATGGATCTCGTGATGGTGCTGGCCGACCGCCGAGTGGTCCGGGCGGCTCTAATGGACGACCGACCGGCCCGCGGGCTGAAGGCGGCGGGCCGAACGCTCCGCGTGGTGGCGATGGAGGAGCTTCTCGAAGCTCGAGCGGCGATCAAAAGAAGCGCACTCAGGGAAACCGCAAGGTCTTCCGTGGGAAGCTACCCGGTCGCGGGCGTCCGTAACTAGCTCGCTCGCAAAATCTTCCTAGCCGTCGACGTCGATTGGCGGGCGGCGAAGCTCCTTTTTTCTGACTAGGCTGTTCCGACTTATTCAGAGCTTAAAAAACAGGAGAACGCACGATGTCGACTCAAGACGAATCCGGGAGCCCGACGCTCACCAAAAGTGGCATGGGTATCGCCAACGGCCTGCCCCTCGAAATCGCAGACGACAGCCCCGGAGCGCTGCGGGACGCGGTGCAGATGTTGCTCGACATGGAAGCGATTCGCCGTGTGAAGCACGCGTATTTCCGGTGCATCGATACGGGCAACTTCGAAGAGCTTCAGGATCTCTTTCATCAGGACGTTACGGTTCACTTCATAGGCGGCACTTACGAGTGGAAGCTCAAAGGCAAAGACGAGTACCTGAGTTCGATCAAGGCATCCTTTCATAACCGCTCGGTCGGTCACCATAATGGCCATCATCCCGAAATTGAAATGATCTCGGCGACGGAGGCGACAGGCGTTTGGTATCTGACCGATAATATGTGGATTATGAGTGAGAATAACTTCACGACCGGGACTGCTATCTATTGGGATCGCTACGTCAAAGAAGACGGTCGCTGGCAGATCATCGATTCGAAGTACGAGCGGATCTACGAATTGAATGAACGCCAGCCCGAAGATCCAAAGTTCGACTATCACTACCTTGGCAAGTACGGAAACCCACCGGCGCAATAGGCCTAACGCCTAGTAAGCACGACCTGGCAAAGTAAAAACACAAAAAGCCGGCCTGCGTGAATTCGCAGGCCGGCTTTTTTGTATTCGTTCGTCCGGTTCGCTGGCTTAGTAGGAGCCGCGGGTGCTTGGACTACGCCCTATTTAGGCTGACAGTCGAAGATCGGGATGTTGCGGTCGGTGCGCGCGCGGTAGTCTGCGAATTCGTGATAGTGCTCGTCGCAGATCGGCCAGAGCGCTTCCTTCTCTTCGTCGCTCACTTGACGCGCAACGAGGTTCATTCGCTTGCCTTTGTACTGGGCGATGATCTGCGGATCCTTCTGGAGGTTTTTGACCCAGACGGGGGACTTGGGCGCGCCCCCCTGAGAGCCGACTATGATCACGCCGTCCTTATACGGGACGTGCATCAGCGGGATCGTGCGCTTCTTGCCCGAAGCCGCGCCGGTCATTTCGATGAGCACAACGGGGCGACCTTGGAAGGTGCCCATTAGTCGTCCGCCGGTCAGCTTGTAGACGAAGGCGTTGAGCACCGAGAAGGGCTTAATAAAGCTACGGAGTTGCGAGAACTCCTTTTCGGTCATCGGGTTTTCAGCCATGGCGAGGCTCCTTTGGGAAATGATGGGCGCTGAGTTTAGTGGCCTGCATGCGGGACACGGCAAGATTCGATTTGACGGATCATCTTAGTCTAGCGATGTCCACTCGGAAATCGGTAGCTTTCGCATATGACCAAAAACACGATCCGATCCCGAGATGTCCAAAGCCGCAGCCTAAACTTTCATGTCCTTGAAGCAGGAGAAGATCGGCCGGGGGAAGATCCTGTGATCCTGCTCCATGGCTATCCGCAGACTTCGCATATGTGGCGTCATCAGATGCCGGTTCTGGGCGAGCGATTCAAGGTCTATGCCCCGGATACCCGCGGCTACGGCGGCACAGATAAACCTCGCACGCGTCTGGACCGCTCGATTCTCGCGCGGGACATCATCGACCTAATGGATGCGCTGGACATCGAAAGTGCGCGGATTGTTGGCCACGATTGGGGCGGGATCATCGCATCTGCAGCTGCGCTCAAGTACCCAGACCGTTTCAGCCGTCTCGGTTTGATCGACACCCTCGTTTCGGTTTGGATCACCTGGGGTATCCACGGTTATTGGTTCAAATGCGAACCCGACGCGGAAGACTTTTTTAAAAAGCACCATCGAGACTTTATTCGCTCAACGCTCGGCGGAGAGGATACGCCTTATGGTGGTCCTCCTGAATCGCCGTGGGCCCCGGTTGAAGGTTCCGAAGGGAGCGCGGCGCTTGCGGATTGGGACCCGACACAGTTTTGGGACGCAAAAGATGTTAAGCACTACGAAAATGCTTTCTCGGATCCCGGCTCGTGGTTCCACGCGATCGAGTACTACCGCCATTGCCTGCCATTCCACGTTTCGACGCCGGATGCGTCAGCCCCGGGTGGCGTGCGCTTCGATTTTCGATCAAATCAGGAGATCGCTTCTATGTGGCATCACGAAGGCTTGATCTTTTCTCATCCGGAATGGAACGACAACTTCATGGTCTTTGCGCCGGAGGATTGGCATCTCAAATTCGAGAAGCCGACTATGTACCTATTCAGTCCCTTCCTGATGCCGCAGGCGTTTGTAGATGGACAGCTGCCGCCGGACGATTATGTGCCGAGCGGAAATGCCTATGCAGATTCGTTCCCGCATCACTTTCCGGATCTGCGGGCGCGCGGCGCACAGTGTGGGCATTTCATTCCTGAAGAAGCACCGGAGCGCACGAATGAATTGCTGATGAAATTCCTTACGGGCGAGATCTGAGTCGAACCGAACACATACTACTCGTTTTAGAATCTTTTGATCGATGTTTGGGTTCTGGGTGTGGCGAGTGGCGCGCTCGGAGGTCTCGTTGATGTTCCCGTGCACAATGGCGTGCTCGAACGATCCATCCCGCCGGATCGATGCGAGCGGCCAGCGCACTCGTGATACGAGGCGAGGGGGACGCTCCTTCCCGGACTGATCGATATGCACGGACCTGTTGCGAGGGGGAATGCGCCGTCTGTGGGACGCCGGGAAGAACTAACGCTTAATCGGCTTCATAGAAAGAGTCGAGGTGCCCTTGGCGATGATCTCTCCGTCCGGGGTACGAAGGAGACCCTCCGCAAAGGTTATTCGGCCGCCGGCCCTTTCAACCCAACCCTCGGCAATCACTGGCCCCGGATTAGCTGTGCGGAAAAATGAGATCTTAAGCTCAAGGGACATGGCGACTTTTTCGAAGTTGGCTTGCGCCATTGCGGCTGTGGCCATGGCGTTGTCGATCCAGCCAGTCACGAAGCCGCCTTGTACGACATTGCCCGAGTGGCATTGATTAACCTTCGCTTCGAATTCGACGACCGCGCGTCCCGCAGCTTGATCGAGTTCAATCATGCGGACATAGCCCATAGTCTGCATCATTGAATCTTGAGAGGGGTCCCACTTCTTGTCTCCGCTCATGAGATCGCGCTTTCTTTTTTAGGGTTTTCGGGGTGGGCGTCGAGCGCGCTCAACGCGAGGCGTTCGAGCTAGGAATTTAATCGACGACGCAAGATCGTCACGATCTCTTGATTGTTTCGTCGGGTCGGTTCGGCCTGCGGCAAGAAAGCCGAGCCGTGGAAGGTTCCCGCGTAGCTATGCAATTCGACGGAGATACCAGCTTCGAGCATCAAGGCTGCATAACGGATGCCTTCATCCCGGAGTGGATCAAATTCCATGGTCGAGACATACGCCGGAGGCAGGCCAATGAGTTCTTTTGCAGAAGCGCGAGAAGGCGCGGCATAGATCGAAGGATCGCCCTCATGATTGGGTCCTAAATAGTGTTGCCAACTAAATACCGCGTTAGGCCGATTCCAAAAAGGCGTATCCTGGAAGGCAAGCATGGACGGCGTATTGAGCCGGTCATCGATTTCGGGGATTTCGAGAAGCTGGTAACAAATTTTAGGTCCATCGGCCTGACCCTTTGCCTGGTCGCGATTGTACAGCGCGAGCCCTGCCGCGATACCGCCGCCAGCGCTTTGACCGCCGATCGCAATTCGCTCGCGATCGACTCCGAGTTCCTCCGCGTGCTCATGTAACCAGCAAAGCGCGGCATAACTGTCCTCGAGGCCCGCCGGGAAGGGATTCTCGGGTGCTAGTCGGTAGCCGACGGAGACAACGACCACGCCGACCTCGGCAGCGATCATTTGACACCAGCCATCCATCATCTCGATGTTGCCGAACATGAAACCACCGCCATGAATTTCCAAGAAACCGGCGAGGAGATCTTTGCTGGAATCGCCTTTACTCGCGACGGGGCGATAGATGCGGATCGGCACATTGGGTGCGCCGTGGAGTCCCGCAATCTGTCGGTCCTCTTGCTCAACGCCTTCGCGGAGTGCGATGGGCTCAAAGGCCTCGTCGCGCTCGCCGCGGAGCGCCTGAATCTTTTCCGCCGTCGAGTAGTCACCGACGGTCGGGAGTTCAGAGAGGAAGGGGATGAAGTCTTTGTCGAATGCGTAATTAGCCATCCCTCGACACTAGCAACCTGAGACCGCGAGCCTACCTATGGATCCGAGGTCGACACCTCGCTCACACCCGACTTGTGTTGTGTCTACGCCTTGCGAACGAAAGTCTCGGGAGTCGGCGGAGGCGCATCGGCGCCGACCCACCTGAGCGCGAGGGCGCCGCGAGTATGGCCTGCGGTGTCGAGCCAATTCGCCTTGCCGGGATCTTTGGCCGAGATGTGAATCCGAACGCTTCCGTCGTCTTCGCGACTCGCAGTCTCATGATTGACGTGCGTGTCGTAGTAGAGGTAGTCGAATGACTCGAGCCAATGATTGCCGATCTGAAGGTTCCAATAGTCGAAGGTCTTCGGAGGCCGAAGCACAACGGTATAGATCTCGTCTTCCCTCAGTTCCCAATAGCTGTAGTGATAGGTCGTGTTCGGATCACCCTGGGCCACCGCGAGAAACTTTGGATCGATCTCTCTGATTTCAAATGGATGCTTTTGGAAGGAATCCGACCAAGCCTGAAATTGATCAACGATCCCGCCGACCATGGCACCCACGCGATCGAGAGTTTGAACAAAGCCAACAGGGTCGAGAGGAGCGGGGAGTGCGCCGTCATCGATGCGTACGAGGTCGAGGCTCGCCGACTCTTGTTCGCGGCGTCGCAAGACGGTCTGGCGGATGTTGAGCGAGTTCGTTTCCTCGCCCATGGGGAGCCAATTGCCCGGCTGTTCTTCTCGGCTGATAATGAGCTCGAAGCGTTCGTTCTCGAATTCAAGTTCGTTTGTGGTGATGTAGGCGTCCCGAATCAAGCCCTTGGGCGTTCCGAGCGCACCCGAGAAGAGCCCGATCCCGAGCATGGCCACGCCGTTTAAATCGCCTGTGAGGCGATAGGTGAAATTGGGGGAGAGCCGGGCGCCGGCGTATACATAGTCGGGATTGTCGAGTCCGATTTTATTGCTCGCCGTCGATAAAATCGCTTTAGCCGGGTCTGATTCTTCGAGACCGGACCGGAGGAAGTTCTGGGTGAGGCGCGCGAGATGGCGATAACCCTCGGCGCGATCGAAGTCGTCGTCGGGGCTCTTGTCACGAATCGTTTGCCCCGCCTCCTTGAGTCGATCGCAGAAGTCATCCCAGGCTGCGCCGCTCGCGAGCCGATCCAAGTGGGTATTCTTCGCCATGTTGCGATCTCCTGTCCTATGGTGTTATTCGGATGGTTCGCGCAGCTAAAGCGCCTCGAAGAAGGCCTTAAGAACCGAGAAACCGGTCGGCCCCCCGACCAAGCCCATTCCCATTTTGTTCATGACGAAGCCGAAGCCGACACCGCTATCGGGGTCGGCCATGCCGATCGATCCGCCAGCGCCCGGATGTCCAAAAGAATTCGGATTCGGCGAGAGCGGCATGAAGTCGGTTCGGAGCATGTATCCGAGCCCGTATCGCATGGGCATCGATGCCAGCGTCGCATCAGGCCCTTTGATTTGTTCCGTTCGCGCCTGTCGAATGGATTCCGGCTCGAGCAAACGCACGCCGTCGACTTCTCCGCCGCAGGCGAGGGCGCCGTAGATGCGTGCGAGGGCGCGGGCATTGCCGTGACCATTCGCAGCCGGAATCTCGGCCTTCCGCCATTTTTGAGTGTTATGTGCACCGGACCGAATGCGCGGATTGTTGAACGCTGCGCCGACCATGGTCGTCGGGTCCGCCATGTCATTCATAAACTCTGCGAGGGGGCCCTTGATCTTGAGTGCCGGCTTCCCGCTCTCGGTTTTTGCCGTCGTTTTTGGCGGGGCGAGGCTGCCGATCATGTCGGAGACCCGGCCATGTTCGCTTTCGGGGAGGCCTATATGAAAATCGGCACCAAGAGGCTCGGCGACATCTTCGCGGAAGAGCTGACCGACGGTCTTGCCCGAAGCCCGACGAATGACTTCGCCCACGAGGAAGCCATAGGTCACGGGGTGATAGCCATGCTTTTCGCCGGGCGTCCACCAGGGCTCGGTTGCCGCAAGCGCCGCGCACATAGCATCCCAGTCATAAAGCGTTTCCGGGGGCAGCGTTTCGCGAATGGCAGGAAGTCCTACTTGATGACTAAGCAGCCAACGGACCGGGACGTCTTGTTTGCCGGCAGCGGCGAATTCCGGCCAATACTGGGCGACCGGCGAGTCGAGGTCGATCAGGCCCTGCTCGACGAGACGATGGGCGACTAAAGCGGTCATGCCCTTGGTTGTCGAGTAGGTGTTTACGATCGTGTCGCGTTCCCAAGGCTTAGTGTGGTCCTGCGTGGCATAGCCTCCCCAAAGGTCGACGACAGAATCACCATTCAGGGTAAAGGCGATCGCAGCGCCCACTTCGTTTTTTGCGACCTGCGTCTCGAAAATCTCACGAACGCGAGCGAAGCGGGGATCGCAGTGACCTTCGATAGGCACGGACTTGGTTTCGGATTCAGTCAATCGAGTTCTCCATG
>DGPZ01000116.1:304-9339 GCA_002390675.1 Deltaproteobacteria bacterium UBA4427 | reverse complement strand
TTCACCTTGAAGCTTCGCAAGGATGTGCCGATCGACGAGATCGAGTCGCTCATGAGTGGTGCGAATGATTGGGTAAACCTCGTGCATAACGACAAGGAATCCAGCCTTTCCCAGCTGACTCCGGCTGCGGTGACAGGCACCCTAGATATCCCCGTCGGTCGAGTGCGCAAGCTTCGCATCGGCCCGGAGTATCTCGGCGCGTTTACGGTTGGCGATCAGTTGTTGTGGGGCGCGGCGGAACCCCTGCGCCGCGTGCTTCGAATTCTGCGCGAAACCACTGCCTAAACGGTTAATGAGCAAGCTCCGGATACGCCGCTCCTAACAACATTAGGAATAAATGCCCGCCTCAATGCAAAACGCCCCTCCGCGGTATCGCGAAGGGGCGTTTATTTAGCATGCTTGCCCATCACCGTTCGGTAACAGTATTAGGCACGTGGTCTTGAGCCGATGATTACGGCAACTTCGGGCCGCCCATATGACCGGGCCATCGCGAACCACTAATGTTGTCGATGTGGGGCCAATAGGCTTCCGGGTCAAGAGGACCTTCGAGGGTGATCTCGCGACCCAAGAATTCCGGCCACCACAGACGAGCGCCCTGGTATTCACGAACTGGCAAGAGCGAAGCGATCGGATCCCACGGGCTTTCAAGCAATCCGAGGTCGCCTTCGACCTGGATCTCTGCCTTCGTTGCGTAAGTGCTCTTCACACGAACGATGTGGGGCGGGAAGTCGTAGGCCTTCTCCGCACCGCCAACAGCGCGCAGTACCTTCACCCACCACTCGTTCTCTTCAAAGTTTTCGCGCGCCGGTGCAGCTTCGCCCGTAGTGCCTTCGAATTCGATGAACGTGTATCCCTGATGCGTACATCGGGCCGAGACCTTGTCTTGGTAACGGTAGTAGTCGATTTCGCAGGGGAATTTCGGCTGACCGTTCATGTCGCGGCTGATGAAGATCGCCGACTCTTGATCGATGCCGTAGCCCAAGGTGTAGGCACCCTTAGTGCCGCGGTAGTCCGCGTCGACCGTCATGAAGACGCCGTATTCGGGAACGTCGGGGACGGCGACCTGGTAGATCGAGATGTTGACGTGAGGGTCATCCGCGGGGTCGACGCCGGGCGGTAAGAGCGCCGCCACCTTGTCTTTATCCGTGAGATAATCAATCTTGAGAATCGGCCAATCGGCGATATCTCCGCCGTTAATTTGAGGTCCTGACATGAGTCCGTCTCCTATTTTATTTTTTTGCGATGGCTTGTGACGCTTTGACTTTGGACGAGCACGAGAGCGACGCGGCGCGGCGAGTCGAACTCTTTGGGCTCTCTCAACGTTAGAGCGATCATTCTCCCAATGCATCCGACTCTTTTGGGCACTTTTAGCCTCGTCTGAGCGCCTCCGTGCAAATTCCACCCGAGACGCTATCCCTCAGCCATGCCAGATTTTCGCCATGAGCTCTGACAAAACACCCGCTGAAATTCGCTCAAAGCTGCCCTAACCCGTACTAGATGCCGATCGCCACTTGATCCAGTACGCACCCGTCTTAGATCGCTCACTCAAAGAGGCTGGTGTCGAGGATGACTTTATGAGCCTCGCCTAGACGGTCGCTCTGTCCAGGCTTCGGGATACAGTCTCCGGCTGGCGCGCGACGCTGACGAGTGGGCGCGGATCTATCTCACTCCTAAGGAGATCGGTTTCCATTGCGATGCAGTGGGCTTTCTGGGATTGATTATCTCGAACAGACGCCCTCGGCCTCTCCAGCTAACCTGTCGAAGCCCACCTCTTCGACCTCCCAGACGTGAGCAATCGAACCGAAGCCGCATCCTCGTTCTAACGATAGAAAGCCGGCACATTCCCCCATCACTGAATCCGATTAACAACTAAAAACAGAAAATAACAGACCGAGTCAGGGCGCTTCGTACCAGATAGGCGAGGACCAGGCGCGCTCCTGGAGCGTCTTCGGAAAGCGCTCGTCACAGCAACCCGCAAGCCCATCCCTGATTGTGGCGGGATCCTCGCAATCGACGCCCTCCTCGAGGCAAACATAAGCATTCCAACGACAGCTCGGGTTCTGAAGGACTCGCGCATAATAGAGCGCGTGCTGATTAGGGTTGAAATTGGGGTCTGACCAGACGGCGCATAGCTCGTCCGCGCCAGGCCCGCGCGGCTCGCAGGTCAGAGGGTCGACAGTCGCCTCGGCCGAAGTTTCTCCGGCAACGTCAACGACACGCGTCTGTGTCGAGCCACCCTCTTCCCAGGCCTTCACGATCTGAATTCGCTGTAACAGACCGCCTGGATCGCCGGGCACTCCAGGATCTCGCAGAGCTGAAATCAAAAACTTGGGAGAACTGGTCGCCTCACCTGTCGCTTCTAGATCACCGCCCATAGGAACGCCTGAGGCGTATGCCTTCTCCACACGGCGTCGATCGCCACACATGTCCTCTTCGAAGCCCCAGCCCCCAAAGAAGCGTAGGATCATACGCGGCCCACTTGTCCCGTAGGCTTCGCGCCGTTTCATGGACTCAAAGAGTGCATCCCGAGAATTTTCTTCCGCCCATAACACGGCCAAGCCGCCCGGGTTGTACCAGAGCGAATCGGGCATGACTGGCGCTTCAAGGCGATGCGAAACGATGCCCGCCGCGTGTCCTTTGAAGTCTTGCTCTGAGACGAGACCCGGCGTCGCGAGATGTGAATCCGTTGAACCGATCAGCCCGAAGGCGAATGGGTTCACTCCGAGACTACGTTTCTGCGCCAAACCCTCGGCCAGTGCTTCGCGCGCATAGCTGAGTGGCGGAACGGGAGTTCCCCCAAGTGCCGAGGACGTTTCCTGGCCTAGCAAGGCAAAGGGCAACTTTTCGTAGCCGCAGGCTTCATCTTCTTGCGTGAACCGACACTCGCTACTGCCCTTGTGCTGAGTGACCTCGACGAGGGTTTCGAGTCGCGCACGGCGGCGCGCGTTCGCAGCAGAAAGTGGCGTTCCGTCGTCGTTCACGGTCCGAAAGAGCATTCCATTGCTCACATTCGGGTTGTGCGGAATCGCGAGGACCTCGCAGCCGTCTCCGCGATCAAGGCACTCGGACTCGAGGGCCGACCAAAGCCCTTCAGCGTTTGGCGTGTCTATATAGTTAGTCGGCACGCTTTGATAAAAATCGTTGCGGAAGATGATGTTCCTGTGAATTTTTTGACCGCTCGGCATACCGGTCCACTCGTACCCGATGAAGGGCGTGAAACGGCACTGGGCGGAGCGGTCATAATGAGACTGAGCGGCGTCGACCGTTTCCTGCCACGGCCCCTTCGCCATGCTTCGGCAATAGGAACCGTCCTCCCCGCACATCGAGTAGCGAGGCGCACCGATCGCCTGAAAAACACGACTATTCACCGACATGTAACCGAGCTTCGGAAAGGTCCGGTTCAGGCGGCACAAGAAGGAGTCGTATCCTTCTACGCCGGGCGTGTCGCAGATATAAGTCTCGCCAAAGAGCTCGGCGTGATCCGTCACGACTGCGAAATCAAGCGGCCGCCTTAACTGCGCTAAGCGGTTTGGCTCGCCCGCCTCATCGTAGGGCTGCACTCCGATCGCCTTGCCTTTCGCAAAGCGATAAGCATCGTCGGGACGGCCACGAGTGCCCTGCCCCCATGCATCGAAAGAGATGGCCGTATGGACATGCGTATCTCCGAAAAAGGGTCGGCGCATAGGATCATAGGCCGTACAGCGCTCTCGCTCTTCCGTCACGGGCCACGGCGGCACGATCGACGTGCGATCGAATGGCTGCGCGGACACGTCGCTCAGAGCCATCTCGGGGTTCGTCTCGGCCATCACGGCCTGCCCCATTATTATAGTCATCGCAACGATGAACCGACCCGAAATGCCGAGCCATGCTTGTCTCCGGCGAGCCCTTGCAGTCATGCCTACAAGCTCGGCAGCCTCAAACCCTCTCCCCCTAGGTCGTCGCCTCACGCTCATCTATACAACTCCAGCCAGCTTGCGTGCGGACTCGAGTGGTGAAATTGCGTGTTGTATTCCGCGATGAACACGCACCACAAAATGACCGCCGCCATGACCGCCACGGCTGCTCCCGCACGAAGCCCTCCGGGCAATCGCGCAAGCCCCAGCCTGACGAATGCGAAAGAGATCGCGAATAGCACCGCTCCATAGACCACAGCATGTCCCCAGAGCAGACCGATAAAGAGCCCCACCATCCCTTCGGTTCCCTCGAGAAAACCGAGCCAAGACAATGCTGAGGCAAGCTGAATGAATCGTGCGACGGGGGTGAATGAACCGTCCAGCCCCAACATCGACACAGGCCATACCATCACTAGCGTCAACCAAATTAAACACGTGGCCAGTCTAGGATTCACGTTCAGTCCTTTCGTTCAACGCGATCGAGTCCAATTTCATCTCGGTCTGCAGGCCTCTGTCTACATCCCTAACTACCGATCTATAGCGTCATTACGTAAGCGACTACGTCTCGCAGCGCCTGCGGCGCAAGCCCCAGCCCCACAGGCGGCATTCCGGAGATTGGCGCACTGCGTTCCACGATATCATCAAGCGCGATCGTTACGGGATACGGGGCACCGATATCCAGCACCAGGGATGATGCATCCTCATTCACGATCAGTCCTGATGTCGAGGAACCGTCTCGACGCCGTACGACGATCGAGGCAAAACCATTCGCAATCTTCGCGTTCGGTTCGAGAACGGACTCGAGCACATGCTCCGCTCCCTTTGCGCGCACACCCGCGAGTGAAGGCCCCACTCCGCCTCCATGTCCGCCACCGCCGCCGTGACACCGCTGGCAGTCACCAATCGTTTGAAAGATCTCGCGTCCTAATTCCGCATTTCCACCGGACAACGCCCAGCGCCTTGTGTCCACAGGGCGAGCCTCCCTCGAGGCAGCCGCCCCCCCAGCCATCGCCAAATCGGAACGAGCCCCTAGGTCGCCGCCCCGGCCCGCGGCCGCTTCAAATACTTCAAGCGCCACGCCTTGTTCTAAGTTGCCCTCAGACCATTCCATTAGGCCTTGCGCGATCACGCGTTCGCTTACTCCTCCCGGAATCCCTGCGAGCATACGCCACGCGTGTTGGCGCTCAACAAGCGTCTCCGCCCCCTTCGTTGCCTCGACGTAACCCGTTAGGCCTGCCGCCGGCGCAACGCGAGTTCGCAACTCCCTCGCCGCCATTCGAAGGGCGGCCGAATCGGATCCAAGTGAGCCTTCAATTGTGGCGGCTGGGTCCACACTCAGCTGGCCGACTTCCGCTCGAGACGTCAGCGCGCGCATCGAAGCTACCCGGGCGCCGAGATCTCCAGACGCATCGCCGATCAGCTCAACCAATTCCTCGTCATCTAACGGCAACTCTCCGTTTTCAGTCGCGATTTCCAACGCCCTACCACCAAGGGAAGACTCCGCCAGCGCTGCCCCTTGAGATCTGAGAACCGAGGCCAAGATTTCATCATCTGCCGCGGCAAGCGGCCGATAGAAGCCCATGGTCAAATCACGTAGAGGCGGTTCGGAATACGCGCCGAGGGCTTCGAGAGCAATCTCGCGAAGCGATTCCAGCTGGCTCTCGTCGATCACATAACGAGCGAGTGCACCCGCCCCGGCTGGAGAGCGGAGTCGGACATTGGCTCCAATAACACGCCTATGAAGCGCTTGGGATGTTTGCGTGTCCTCCTCCGTCGCTGGGGATAGGCTAGCCGCGAGCGCGGCAAGCTCCGTCATTGCCGACTCGAGAGGCAGGTCGTAGATCGCACGCGCAGCCTCAACGACTAGCAGTGGATCTTCGTCATCAAGGAATACCGCGATGCGGGCATCACTTTCATTCCTGAGCGCGAGCAGTACACCGAGCCTGACCGACCGGCTGGGATCATCGCGAAGAGCCCAGACCGCGTCTAGATTATCAATGCGGTGCCAAGCCCAAACGATTGCGTGGCGAAGAAACACATCTTCATCCGCGTTCGTGCGAAGCGCGTCCGCTAGAGGCAAGACCGCACTAGGCACCTTCAGCGCCCCCAGCGCTTGCGCCGCAAAGAAACGAATTCGAAGCGAGTCATCATTTAGCCACTGAATAAATAGAGGAGCGAGTTCGTCCTGCCCGGCGTCTCCCACGACTCGTGCAAATTGTGCCCGGACTTCGAGGGGAGCAGACTCGAGCCATTCCAAACCGTTCAGAGAGAGTGCTGAGAGAGCTTCTTTCCCGAGTTGTCCTAGACCCCAAAGTGCGTGCAAGCGGGGCACTACGTCCGCGTCTGCCTGCTTCGCCACCTGGATCAGCCCCGCCACCTGCTCCCGCGTGACCAACTCGTACTGCGCGCGAAGACGCAACCGCTGGTCAGGAAAGGACAGCAGCTCGAAGAGTCGCTCCGTCTTTTGACTCGCCATCGGCTGGCGGACGAGTCTCGAAAGCTCATCCACTCGCGGATCCGCCTGGGACTCCGGGTGTCGCATCTGCAATACGTGCTTCCCGCCTCCGAATTGATCGAAGATCGTGGCGAACATTCGACCATCCCATCCGAAATCGAAATCCGTCGCCAAGACCGACCATGCGAACTTGTGCCGCTCTTCCATCTTCATTCCCGCACCTTCGGGAGTCAGCCGGAAAGACCAAATCCCTGTGCGGCCCGGGGTATAGGCGTAGTCACAGAGAAAGAAGAAATTCGCATAACGTTCAGGAAGGCCCAGTCCGGGATAGTGAACGAAACCCGCAGGCCCGTTCGCTATATGCGCCACGGGCGGCAGCACCCATGCGGGCTGCGTCTCGTGCTGCAGCTCCCAAAGACCTTCGGCAACCCAAGGCCCCCGCACGTAGTCGCCGGCCAGCGACTGGAAAGCCATGGCCCATCCCGTCTCACTGCCTTCGACGAGATAGACAATTCGCGCGGAGTCGCCACCATCACCATTATTGTCACCAGTAAACAGATTCCCGTAGTCATCGAAGGCCAACTCCTGCGGATTCCGCACGCCCGTCGCGAAGACCTGCAAGTCGCTGCCGTCGGGATTCATCCGAAACACTGCACCACGACCGGGTCCCATAGACGGCTCGAAAACCTCGCCCTCGTCACTCGTGACGCTGTACCCGCGGTCCCCCATCGAGAAATAGATTTTTCCGTCGGGGCCCCAGACCAGACCGTGCAAATCATGCCCGATGAGTGAGGTCTTCACCCCGAAGCCTGTGTGAATCGTTTCGACCGATTCAGCGACGCCGTCATAATCGAGGTCTTCTACGCGGTAGATCGACGGGATTGATGTAACTAAAATCGAGCCTTCCCGCGCTTCGATGCCCGCAACGAGCCCTGAAGCCATCTCATTCCACGAAGCGAGAACCGTTCGAGTGTCCGCCCGTTCATCACCATCAACATCTTCGAGCAAGACGAGACGATCGGCTGAAGACGTGAAATGATTAGGGTCCTCGATCTCGCCGGATTCGGTCCACTTTTTGTAGTAGGCGACCCGGTCTTCAACGGTCCGTGATGCCAGATCATCCATCAACCAATAGGGATGACCTCTATTGTCTTCGGCGCCGGCGTTCTGACGTGCCGTCTCTGCAACTAGCACCCGGCCCCATTCATCCACTTCAAGTGCAACCGGCGTTCCTTCAAGCAGCCCTTCTGCGAAGACGAGGCTCTCCATCCCTTCCAGGAATTCGGGTTCACAGCCTGTGACGGCGCAAATAGCCGTCGAGGCCAGACCTCCGCCCACGACCATGATGATCTGCTCAAAAGGCTCGTCGGAAAGCTGAGTCAGCTTGAGCGCGAAGGAGACGCCAAGCACCAACATAGACGGAAGTAAAACGAGACCAAGAACGATCCAGCGACCGACCCTAAATATGCGAGAGGACATCGGCCTCAGACTCCTTTACTCAAGTCGGACCCAGGATGCGCTGGGTCCGCGGGCAGTTGCGAATGATCATCCCGGGTCACGTAGGTCTGCTTCAGCTGAACCGGACTCGGCTTCCGCACCGCGACATTCACCAGTTCGACCCCAAGCGCGAAGGCCATCGCAAAGTAGATGTATCCCTTCTCGACATGCTTCCCGAGCCCTTCAAGCATCAACATAGTGCCAATTAAAATCAGAAATGCGAGGGCAAGAATTTTCATGGTCGGATGCTCTTCGATGAATCGACTAATCGTTTCTGCAAACACCAACATTACGCCGACCGAAACCACAACAGCAGCGATCATCACGGAAATTTCGTTGGCCATCCCGACAGCGGTAATGACCGAGTCGAGAGAAAACACGATGTCGAGCAACATGATCTGCAAGATCACGAAGCTCACGGACACGGATTGCCCACCGCCGTACACATCTTCGCTGCCCTCGAGTTTGTCGTGTATTTCCCAAGTCGCCTTGGCGACAAGAAAGAGGCCGCCGCCTAGCAGGATCAGATCGCGCCCCGAAAATGCGTGGTCCAGAACGCTGAACAGCACTTCCGTGAGTCCCATGACCCAACCGATCGTGAGCAGCAGTCCGATCCTCATCACCATGGCGGCGACCAGTCCGATACGTCGCGCCGCGGCTTGACGAGCACGAGGGAGCTTTTGAGTCAGGATCGCAATGAAGACGATATTATCGATGCCGAGCACGATCTCGAGACCGGCGAGCGTCGCCAGAGCGATCGCATTCTCAGCGGTAATCAATGCCTCCAAATCCCCTCCCCTCCCCTCTCCTCTCACGCCCTCGAAACAACAACGAACCGAGAGCGGGTGCTCCGGATCAATTTCCGCCGGTTTGCAGTCGTCCGTGGGGGAATACCACAAGTGGAGGGGCGCCGGGAGAACCGATGTAGTTCGACCTCGGGACTGATGCCGCAGTACTAATTAGTTCGACCCGGATTCGACCAGATCGAAACTGGCAAATGGTTGGTCCGCCTATACTGTGCGCGCAATCTCTAAAAACGCACAAGCGGCACGGAACAAAAACCTTCGGTCGACGGGCCGGTACATGGTGCCAATCCAGCCGACACAAGCCTCGACTCCAAAGGCACAACCGCAATCGCGTGAACCTACTATTTAGGCGCTTCCGTCTTATTCACGCTCGCCTTACGATTG
>DGPZ01000116.1:0-218 GCA_002390675.1 Deltaproteobacteria bacterium UBA4427 | reverse complement strand
GAGCATGTCGCAGATTCCTGGTACAGCCTTTCCATCATTCCCGATGACGGGCAGGACCCGCGGATAGATCTTCTCTCCCTACGAGTTACTCACCGAGGCCGATCATGGACCTCGCTTGCGGATCGTCGGGGTAGGCCGTTAACCATGCCTCCGCCCGTGCACGTGCTTCGTTCATCCGCCCTTCCTCGCGCAGAAAACTGACGAGCGCTTGATAGAGC
>DGPZ01000114.1 GCA_002390675.1 Deltaproteobacteria bacterium UBA4427 | reverse complement strand
AGAACGTTCCAATTGAGCGGCCGCTCAATTGGAACGTTCTTACGATAGATGTATCAGAACCGGCTCGGTTCGAGAATCAACTCCGCGCGCAAGAAGATGCCGCTAAACAAGGCGCGCAAATTGTTGCCCTGACTATGCCGACGGTTGTCGGCTTGACCATGAGCTTCCTGACATATTCGGCGATTCATCAACTGCCTGGATGGCTTCCGATTCTCTCGCTGCCAGTTGTTAGACGAATGGCCGAGTTGCGAAAGCCTGAAATTCGAGCCGAATTGCTAAAGGGTGCACGGTCGCCAGAAGCGGGTGTCTTCGCGCGCGTCGCGGATTGGGGCAATTTCCGAATCGGCGAAACGTACTCCAAGGCGAACGAAGGACTTACAGGTAGGCTTGTTAGGGATATTGCGCAGGAGCGAGGGCAGGAGCATTTCGACGCCCTCGTCGATCTGGTTCTGGAAGACGAACTACGGACCGTTCTTTGGCCACAGCCGCCGGAGGAGGACGGCGGAAGTTGGGGTCTCCGGCTTCGTGCGTGGGAGAATCCGCATGTAATGCTAGGCGGATCCGACGCCGGTGCTCATCTCGACCGAATGTGCGGCGCGCCCTACACGACGGACTTTCTTGCCGACTGTCTGCACGGACGAAAGTTGTGGCCGCTCGAAAAGGCTGTTCAGGCGCTGAGCGACCGACCCGCTCGACTCTTTGGTCTTCGCAACCGGGGGCGCATCGAAGTGGGCTTTCATGCCGACCTCGTGCTCTTCGATCCGTCTGAGATCGGGTCGGGTGAGATTCATGAGCGAAGCGATTTGCCAGGTGGGGCCGCGCGCCTCTTCGCAGAATCGACCGGGATCCGTCGAGTTTTCGTGAACGGCGAAGTGACGCTCATAGACGGGACGCCAACGGACGCGCTTCCTGGCCATGTGATGCGATCAGGGCGAGATACAGACACTGTCCAGATCCCAGGCGCCTAACTAACACGACTTACGACTTACGAATTTGAGTCGCTCTCGCGTGTCGCCCTCGGTTTGCCGGGTGCGCGTCCGCGGCTCAGTCGAGCCCGAAGAGCCGTCGGGCATTCCCTGCGAGAATTAGCTGCTTGTCGACATCGGGGAGTGATGACTCGATGATCTGGGGAAGCAGGTGGCTGATTCGCCGGCCGACTGGTGTCGAGTAGAGATCCGTTCCGAATGCGACGCGCTCCGATCCGAATCGGCGGGCGAAGTCTTCTATAAAGTCGAAGTTATAGCTAAGGCTGGTATCGAAGATGATATTCGGCGCGACTTCAGCGATGAATGAACATTCCCGGGTTGCTTCGTAGGAGCCGAATGCATCCAGGGCGAGAATCTGCGTCTCCGGGATAGACCGCGCGACGACGGCGAGCTTCCAGAGCGCTTCCTCGGGAGTCTCGTTCATCGCGTGCACGACCGGCACGAGTCCGAGCTCGGCCATCCTTGCGACGTATTGAAGGATCCATTGGCTATCGAGTGAGACGCCTTGGAAGCGCGTGTGGAAACTGATGCCAGCCAGTCCTAGTTCATTTTTGCATCGGTCGAGCTCTTCGAAACTGGCTTCGCCGTCGCGCGGTTCAACGATCCCGATGGCCCCGGGAAAGCGATCGGGCATGGCATCTCGATAAGCAGCGATTGCATCGTTCTCGCGCCGCGTATCCGCTATCCCACCCGCCCGCTCATACCCATGACCGGGGATCACTAGAGCCTGGGCGACGCCTGCTGCGTCCATGATCGTGAGGCGCGATTCGATTTCACTGCATGCGTAGTCTTCCGCTGCAAGATGGGGGGCGCTCTCAAGGTTTCCACCAAGGGCGCGAAACGCGTTGCCTACATGATGGTGTACGTCCAGAACTTCGAAGCCTGCTGCGAGCTGATTCATTGGGGTGGCCTCTCTTGGGGAATACGGACAAGCGATTCAGGAAAGTACTAGCGTTTGCCAGCGGTCGTCGCATGAAGCCTAAAGCGCCTATATTCGACTCGCCCATAAACCGAGGAGCTACCCATGCGCCATGAACGAAATGGATCCACGCTAAAGCCGATCGCGCTCGCCTGCGTCGTCGCATTGAGCGCCTGCGTTCAGACCTTGAGTGTTGATGAGGAAACTTTGCCCCCGGCTGATTGGGAATGGCGCGAGTATCTCGGTGATGCTGGGCGCACGCATTATGCGCCGCTTGACCAAATCAACGCGGGGAACGTCGACCAGCTCGAGGTTGCCTGGACATATGATACTGGGCCGCTCGATGGGGCGCTGACCCAAATTCAGTGCAATCCGATCGTGGTGAACGGAGTGCTTTACGCGACAACGTCTCGCGCGCATGTCTTCGCTCTGGATGCTCTGACGGGGAACCCGCTTTGGCGCTTCGATCCTACGGAACACGGAAGTGCGTCACAGGCGCATAACCGAGGCGTGCTCTATTGGGATGGGCCTTCGGGCGGGCGGATCATAGCCGCGTCCGGGCACGATTTATGGGCGCTCGATGCGCAGACCGGAAAACCGGTCGCGTCCTTTGGGCAAGGCGGCCGTGCCGATTTAAGGAAGGGCCTCGCGCACGGGACGAAAGCGGCGGATGTAAGTTCGCCAACGCCCGGTGTGATCTACCGCGATGTAATCATTTTGGGATCGAAGGTCGGGGAGAGTGCCGGCGCATCTCCAGGAGATATTCGCGCCTTCGACCTTCTCACAGGCGAGATCAGGTGGACCTTCCATACGATTCCACGCGACGGCGAATACGGAAACGCGACTTGGCCCAGCGAAGCCTGGAAGACCCACGGTGGTGCGAATAGCTGGGCGGGGGTGACCCTCGACCGTGAACGGGGCCTTGTGTTCCTGCCAACCGGTTCGGCGACCCCTGATTTTTGGGGCGGCGAACGACCGGGTGACAATCTCTATGCGAATTCATTGATCGCACTGAATGCCGAAACAGGAGAGCGCGTCTGGCATTTTCAGTTCGTGCACCATGATCTATGGGATCGCGACCTTCCTGCGCCACCCACCTTAGTTTCCTTCGAAAAAGACGGCCGCCAGATCGACGCGATTACTCAGACGACGAAGAGCGGACATCTCTTCGTTTTCGATCGCGAAACGGGCGAACCAATTTTCCCGATCGAAGAGCGCCCCGTGCACGGTTCACATTTCCCAGAGGAGTCGGTTGCGAAGACTCAGCCCTTCCCAACGGCACCGCCGCCCTTCACCCGTCAAAACTTTGATCTGTCTCATATTGATCGAGAAATTCGCTCGGAGGCGTTCGTGGCGGAGCAGACCAAGCGCCTAACAGGGATGCGGATGGGCGAGCCCTTTATCCCTCCGAGCCTCGAAGGCTCCCTCATGTATCCGGGATTCGACGGGGGCGCGGAATGGGGTGGGGCGGCTTGGGACCCGTCCACGGGGCTGCTTTACGTCAACGCGAACGAAGTGGGTGCCGTACTGCCTCTGATGAGACGGCCCGAAAATGTGAATCCGCGTAGCCTCTATCTGGAAAAGTGCGGAATGTGCCACGGGCCTGAGCTTGCCGGGACGGGCGTGGGACCGTCACTCGTTGGCGTGATAGAGCGCCGAACGGACCTCGAGGTACTGACGACCATCGCCCTTGGAAGCGGCCGGATGCCTGGTTTTATCGATCTGCCCTTGCCGATTATGGAGCGACTCGCGGCGTACGTGACCGATCCGCAGGATGAGCGGAAGGCGCTTGCGGAACTGGAAGGGCGACCAGGGAGCGATTCAGCTTATGTGAGCGCGGGCTACATCTACCTGCGCGACGAAGAAGACGTGCCGATCAATGCGCCTCCCTTTGGGACGCTGACGGCGATCGATGTCGCGGCCGGAGAACTCAGGTGGCAGGTGCCCTTGGGAGACTACCCACAGCTACTCGCCAAAGGCATTTTGGGAGCGGGCGCCGAAAATTACGGTGGGCCTGTGGTGACCTCCGGGGGACTCATCTTTCTTGCGGCGACACCGGATGCGAAGCTTCGAGCCTTCGATAAGCGTACGGGAGATATCGTCTGGGAGGACACGCTGCCTGCTGCGGGCTTCGCGACGCCCGCGACGTACTCGGTCGGCGGTCGTCAATTCGTAGTCGTAGCGGCCGGAGGTGGGAAGCTCGGACAACCCTCTGGCTCGCTCTATGTTGCGTACGCGCTTCCGGTCGCTGCTGCCGTCGAGTGATCCTGAGTGTTAGTTACGTGACTCTATTTGCCTTCGAAGACTACGTCGCCGTCGTCGGGGACTGAGATTTCGCCGTTGAAGTCGGCGCCGACAATGCTCGAGATCTGAAGTTTGAAGAAGGGCGGGGGACGAAGCCTGACGAGGACGAGTTGCTCAACCTGCGCCTCGGAAGCGATCTTTCCCACATCTTCGATCGATGTGTGCATCTTGCGTTCGAATTCGATGCGCTCGGGGTTGGGGATCTCTGCGCCGGTTCCCTCTAGCTCTTCGACCGTTGGGATGTAGGCGGCTTCGTGCACTAGGACGTCCGCTCTTCCGGCGAAACTAGCGAGTTCTTCGCGACCCCAACCACTGCCGGAGACGACAACGCGGGTAGCACCCTGGCTGAAGCGCCAAGCAAGGGCTGGGAGAGGTCCGCCCGGTAGCGATCGGGCCTCGAGGAGCATGCCGCCAATTTCTTCGGAGTAGCCATTGGGCGCTTCGATCACATCGATGCGTCCGCCTGCAGCAGGCAGCTCGAGTGCTGCCCCGAGTGCGTCGCGGCCTATGGAGTGAGCGGCGCTGAGCCCTTCCACAAGGGCCTGAGTGCCGATCGGGCCAATAATGCGAAGGGGGGATTCCCGCGGCGTGAGCCAACCCGTAAAGAGAAGGTCGTCGAGGCCCATCGTATTTACGGGCAGCAAGTTTGTGAGGAGAACGGTCGCCGGCTGGTTCAGCGGGATCTGTGCGCTTCGGAGTCCCTCGGCGACGCCGCGGCCTGCGTCGATCAATACCAACGAATTCCGAAAGCCTATGACGGTCGACGGGCCATGGCGTTCCGGGTTTTCGTTCGCGCTACCAGTTCCAATCGTGACGACGGTCAAGCCCTCGTAGGCGACCTCGTCGATCGGTGCGACGATCTCGGCCATTTCAGCGGCTCGCCATAACACCCCAGCTCCGACCCACGCAAGAACAAGAATGGCGAGCATTAGTCCGATGAAGAAGAGTTTTCCGTCCATAATTTAGTCGAAGACCACCGTCTTGTTGTCGTATACCAATACGCGTCCGTCGAGATGCCATGCGACCGCGCGGGAGAGAACCGTTCGTTCAACATCACGGCCCTTCCGCACGAGGTCTTTAGGCGTGTCCCTATGTGAGACCCGCTGGACGTCTTGCTCAATGATTGGGCCTTCGTCGAGATCCAGGGTCGCGTAATGCGCGGTCGCCCCGATCCGCTTTACGCCTCGGCTGTAGGCCTGGTGGTAGGGCCTTCCACCTTGAAAGGCGGGTAAGAATGAATGATGGATGTTGATGATCCGCTTCGGGAAAGCTTCGATCATTTGGTCCGAGAGGATTTGCATGTACCGCGCCATCACGACGAGATCGATTCGGTATTCGCGAAGGAGCTCAATCTCGAGCTGTTCCTGCGCGGTCTTTGTATCTTTTGTGATGGGGTAGACGCGATAGTCGATGCCGAATTGTTCGGCGATCGGCTCAAGGTCGGGATGGTTACTGATGATGAGGGGAATGTCGCAATGAAGCTCGCCTGATCTATGGCGTAGTAGTAGGTCATAGAGGCAGTGGTCGGTCTTTGAAACGAAGATGGCCATTCTCGGAACGTCGCGATCGAGGCGCAGATCCCATTCCATCTCGTGCCGATCGGCGACTTCACGGATCGCACCCAAGAGCGTTGCCTCGTCGATCACAGACCCGCTGTCGCGTACGGCGAGGTCAAAGCGGATGCGCTGAAAAAATTTTTCGGCTGAGGAATCTGTGTGCTGGTCAGAGTCGAGGATGTTGAGCCCGAGCGCGAAGAGCAGTTGAGAGAGTGCGGCGACCAATCCGGGTCGATCGCTGCAGCTCACCAACAACGTGGCAGTCGTAGAGTCTTTCTTGGGGAGGACCATCAGGATTTCTCCGTGGAGCAAATACCGGCGTAGGGTAGCGGAGACCGCCTCAGGTAGTTGCGAGCATGGGTTTTACTTCAGCTATGGCCTGTCTTGCTGTCGTCCGATAAATTTAGGGAGAGGGGAATCACTCATCCCCGAGTTCTTCGCGTTTCGTCCATAACGGGGCGAAGTGTGGGAGCGGCTCGGAGGGGCGGCGACGGCGGCCACCTCGGCCCGGGTACCGGCAAGCGCTTTGGGGTGCTTGCCTTAAACGACTATGCCGGCTTTGGGAGGTAGAAATGGACCAACGTAGCACTACGGCGAGTGAGGTGGTGGCGTCCTAGCAACGCTCACTGTTCATCGAAAAGCTAGGTGTTGCGAAGGGACGCATGTTCCCAACGCCGCCGTCCCTGGGAACGCGGATGTCGTAGCCGCTTTGAGGTCTGAGACCTGTTCCCAGGGTCTTTTTTGTTTGGAGATCGATTTACTTGCCTGAGTGGCTGAATCGCGATCGCTTCTTCCTCGCGATGCTTCTCCTGATCGCTGGCTGCCTCCTGTTTGCCCGGCTGGATGATCGCTTCCTTTGGCAAGATGAAGCGGAGACAGCGCTTCTCGCCCAGAGCGTCCTCGTCCACGGCGTACCGACCGCATTCGATGGCCGAAACCTGATTTCTCAGGAAGGCCAGCAAGAATTTGAAGCGCCGGACTATCGGTGGTTTTGGACGCCGTGGCTTCAGCACTATGCAACCGCTGCTTCCTTCGCGGTATTAGGGCCGTCTACCTGGAGCGCGCGATTCCCCTTTGTGCTCTTCGCACTCGGGACGCTCTTGTTATGTCATGCGCTTGCGTTCGAGATCAGCCACGATCTGCGTGTGGCGAGACTTGCGAGTTTAATCCTCATGACGAGCGTTCCCTTTCTGTTGCATGCGCGGCAGTGTCGCTACTACGCGCCGGCGTGTTTTTTCGGCTCTTTGCTCGTATGGCAGTATTTGCGCGCGTTGGAAGAAAAGAGGGGCGCGCTACTAGGACTCACCATCGCAGCAACAGGCCTCTTTCATAGCCATTACGTCGTTTGTGCAGGTTTCGTGCTTGGGCTCGCGATCCATTTCGTGTTTACCGATCGCCGCCGGGCGATTTTTAAGCGCTTCGCCGTCGCGGGTGTCGTGACAGTCCTGCTGGCGCTGCCCTATTTGCTGGGGTTCCTTGCGAGGGGTTCTGGCCAAGCCGTACCGGGCCTCGATCGGAGCCTTGCTTCGCTCGGCGAAGCCGTTTATCACATCAATCGATACGTGTTCCCTTTCCTCCTTCCTCTAGCCATTGGTGGAATGTCGACCGTGTGGTGGCTATCGAATCGGCAGCAGGCGGGATCCGGCGCCGCCAGGATGGCCGACCCCTCCGATTTTAAGCAAGACGCTGAAAATCCGAGTGGTCGCGTCAGGGGTGGATTGGCGCTTTGGCTCGTCGGCCTAGTGAGCGTTGGCTTGCTCGTCACGGTCATGCCGTGGTTTTTCTTTCGCTACTACGTTGCATTGATTCCGATTGCAGCAATCGGCCAGGCTCTGTTGCTCGGGCCGATTTTGCGAACGCATAGCGCCGCCGGCCTAGCAATCGCGTTCGCGCTGCTAGCGACTGACGGCGTTGGCCGAGTGCTGCCTATCCCGAACCAAGTGCCGCTTGGGAGCGTCCGACATATGCAGACGGGCGACGAAGATCCTGGGGAAGTTGTGGGGAGCTGGGCGCGCTTTGTTCCCATGGCCGGCTATCTCTTTGAGATCACTCGCGATCATGTCGGGCCGCTTGAAGCGGTCGTGAAATATCTTCGCGAGCACGCGAAACAAGAAGAAACGATCGTTGCGACCTACGGTGACCTGCCATTGCAGTTCTACACCGACCTCAAGGTCGTTGGCGGCCTCTCCGGAGAGAACCCGACTCCGTATGCGAAAGCGGATTGGCTGCTCGTTCGAGCGCACACACATCGCTCGGGAGATGGCCGGTTGAAGCGCTTCATCGCCAAGAACCTCGAGCGAGATCGCTACGAGGTGATGGGCTTAGAGGCTTTGGATGTGCCGTACGAAAACCGACCGGACCCGATCTATCACAAATACCGGCAGCCGAGCGAGGGGCTCCCCCCCGTGAAGCTCTGGCGGCGCATCTCGAGTGGGTCGAGTGAGCCCAACGAGCCGAGATCGTAATTCTTCGGTACGAGCGCGGAAGCACTCGACGAGGCCTACGCGAGCAGGGCCGCATTGGTTCGCGTTTCGGTACTTCGGGCCTGTTTAATGCCTGCGCATACGTTGAAGGGTGACCAAGGCGGTGCGGTTACTCGTTAGGCCGTGCCTAACGGATGGCGAGAGGGTTGATCGGGGATCCGACTGCGCCCGTGATTGGAAGAGGCGGCGCCGTAAAAAGGAATGAGTATCGGAGATCTTCGGCGCAAGCGGCAGCCAGTGCGTCCATGTGGAAAATCTCTCCGAAGAGCACGCCGGTATTCCTGAGTGAAATCATGTGCAGAGGTTGGAAGCAGTCTTCGGTTTCGTTGGGGATGACCTCTACGCCCCAAGTGTCTGTACATACGGCGGCGATTTCACGGTCGTATAGCCATCCCGAGCAATGCACGGAGAGGCCAGGCGCCGCCCCGCCGCAGTACCCTTCCCAGGATTCTGCGTCGAGACATCGAGTCATCATTCCCGTTCGAATGAGCACTATGTCACCGGACTCAATCGAGAGGCCTTGGGCTTCTGCGCAGGCATCCAGATCTTCGGGGCCGATCGCATAACCATCTTCTAGCCAGAGTTCGCCGCGATACCTCGGAATGTCCAGCAGAACGCCTCGCCCAACCACGCCATTCTTGGCGGCTTCGATTCCGTTCTGCTGTGCGCCGCGGCTGGTGACGAGGGCTATGTCGCGGTCGTTGTACATTTTTCCGTCATAGAAAACATGGGAGAGTGCGTCCCATTGGGTGCCGCATTGCAGCGGCATCGTCACGGAATCGTCCGCATAACGAAAGCCGCCGGGAATGCCATCTTGTGCGCCCGCCAATACATCGCCGCCATCTTGGAGCATGACGTGAATCGGATTGTGGCGTCCGCCGCGCCCGGTCTGCGGTCCGTTTTGATCAAAGTTCAGCCCACAGGAGATAACTTGGCCGCGACGGGGAAGAGCGGTCGCCGTCAGGATTCGCTCAGGCGTGATGAAGTTGAGCGCGCCAAGTTCGTCGTCGGGGCCCCACCTTCCCCAGTTGGAATAGCGTCGCCCCCACTCGCGAACCGTATCGGAGGTGATCTTCGCGCTCATGCTTTAGCCTGACGCGAGAGGGCCGCTTCGACGATCGGCACGTCTTCTGGGACATCGACTGGTACGCTGATCCAGCCTTCAATTTCCGCCGCACGGATGCGGAAGCCATTTTCGAGCGCGCGAAGCTGCTCGAGTTCTTCGGCACATTCGGCAGGACTACGATCGAATGTGACAATGTTGAGGAGGAAGTCGCGTCTATAGACGTAGAGTCCGACGTGCTGCAAAGGAGCGATGCCCGTGTCTTTGCGCCGGAAAGGAATCGGCGCCCGCGAGAAGTAGAGAGCGAAGCCATTCGCGTCGAGCACGACCTTAACGCGATTGGGGTCATCAAAGGCTTCAGGCGCGGCGCGGTGCACGATCGTCGACATTGCCGCATCGCCGCCCGAAAGCAGCGCGTCGACCGCCGCGTCGACTACGAACCCTTCGATCAACGGCTCGTCGCCTTGGACGTTCACGATCACGTCGTGGTCGTGCCGAAGCGCGACTTCCGCGAGACGGTCCGTTCCCGTCGGATGATCAACGCGTGTCATTTCGACATCGGCTCCGAACGCCTCACAGGCATCGCGAATTCGTTCGTCATCGGTTGCAACGACCACCGCGTCGACAGACTTGGCTGCGCGAGTGCGCTCCCAGACGTGTTGGATCATGGGTTTGCCCGCGATTTGCGTTAGTGGCTTGCCTGGGAAGCGGGTCGAGCCATATCGGGCCGGAAGAATCGCTAGAACGGTCATATCACCACTCTACCGGAAAGCGGCTCTCTCGACCCGAAAGTGAGTTTTCGAACTGGGGTGTCGCCGTGTTTCATACGCCCAAACTGTCGGTCAGATCCTCTCCGTGGGAGGCTGCGACTGCTAGGATCCACCTGTGCAAGAACCCGCCCCGGATGGCGGCTCAGCACCCAATTCCACAGACGATCAAAAACGTGCCTCCCGCCCGTGGTGGTTACCGCATTTCTTAGGCCGGATTCCACTTGGCGTAGAGGATCGGCACGTTGCGCTCGTCGGAGTTGTGGCGTTGGCGTCACTCTTCGAGACCTACGACATGTCGATGCTCACGTCTGCGCTCAAGCAGATTCGTGAGAGCTTTGGACTCAGCCAGGCGGAAGCGTCCTCGCTGTTCGCTTGGATTCGGTTAGGCGCGATTCCTGCATTTCTCGTTCTGCCGCTCGCGGATCGCATTGGCCGTCGCAAAGTATTCCTGATCGCGATCGTAGGTATGAGCATTGGCACGCTTGCATCGGCATTCGCGCAGACCGCTTTGCAATTCGTACTGGCGCAGACGGTGACGCGCACCTTCCTCGTCGCGAGCACCGCATGTGCGATCGTGATCGTGGCGGAAGAAGTCCCCGCCCGAAATCGCGGTTGGGGGATCGGCATTCTTGGCGCGATCGGCGCCTTTGGTTTCGGACTCGGTGCGATCTTATTCGCCTTCATCGACGACCTGCCTTTCGGCTGGCGCAGCATGTATTTGGTCGGCGGCATTCCGCTTCTGTTGATGCCGATGTTTCGGAGGTTGGTACCGGAAACCCAGCGCTTTATTGAGGAACACGAAGCAAGACTTCGTGGAGAGCGGGGTGATTCAGGATGGATCGGTCCTATTTTGGAAATGGTCCGTGAGTATCCGGGACGTAGCCTCGCAGTGGCCGCCATGGCTTTCTTCTTTGCGACGGGATCGAGTCCAGCTTTCGGGCTGCTCGCCGACTTCGTGCAATCGACCCATGACTGGGAGCCGAGCGACTATTCGATCATGGCTCTAGTCGCCGGGACATTTGGAGTCGTCGGTAACTCAGCCATGGGTTGGGCCGCAGATAGGCTCGGGCGGCGTCCCGTCGCGATGTTTGGTTTTGGTCTATTTCCGCTCTGCTCTTTGACACTCTACGCTGGCCCTGAGTGGGCGATTCCTTTTGTCTGGGTCCCGTTCGTCTTTCTCCTGACCGGCGCGAATGTTTTGATGCGCATCGTCTCGACCGAGCTCTTTCCGACGTCTTCGCGAAATACGGCGCTGGGTTGGGAGACACTGATGGAAACGCTTGGCGGCGCTACTGGTTATGCACTCGTAGGAGCGCTCACCATGACGGATGCTTCGATCGCCCCCGCCGCAATTGGGATCAGCGGACTCACTCTCGTTTCGGTCTTCGTCGTGCGATTGATGCCGGAGACGGCAGGACTCGAACTCGAAGCGACGAGTCAGCATCAGTCAGACTCGTGAGCGGCATCGGCTTTCAATCGAGGATCTAGGCGAGCGCCTTCGCGCGAACCCTGTGCGCGGTAGCGCTATTCGCTACGTTGTGGTCTTGTTAAATCACACGCTCCTCGGATACGACGAATAATGAACCTGCAGCTTCTTTTCTGGGCGGCCTCCTTGGTGAATTTGGCCGTGCTATGCGGCGTCGCGCTTTTTGGTGTTCGCTACGCGCGCCGCGGCGAGATCGCACGCCATCGCCACGCCATGAAGATTTCGTCTTGGCTGGTCGTTGCTTTTTTGGGAGCCTACCTTCTCAAGGTCGGTGTGATCGGCCGCGAAGATCAATCCGTATGGTCGAACCTCGATGTTTGGGTCCTCCGGATTCATGAGCTCTTCGTGCTCTTTATGATCGGCGGTGGCGCGGTGGCTTGGATTCAAGGACGCAAGCTGGCGCTGACACAAATCGTGACGCACGACCCTTCCGATCCGACACCTGATGCGAAAATCGTTCTTACGCATAGAGTCGCGGGCCGGACCGCCGTCATCTCATCGGTTTTTGCTTTAGTGCTGGCGATTGGCATATTCGCTGGAATGGTCGCTCGGGGTTAGGCGTCTCTTTTTTAGCCGCAGCGTGCGCGGCTTGGGCCACGGACGCTGTTCGGGTCGTAGACGTCATTCAGCGGGCTGCAGGCGCTCTTCGCGGCTCAGACGATTGAGCGGAGCTCTGTGATCATTTCCGTAGAAGCGCGCTCAATGATCTCATCGGGGTCGGAGAGCGCGGACATGACGAAGTGTCGGCAGCCGGCCTTCGCGAAGTTGCGCATCTGTTCGAGGCAGTCTTCTGGCTTGCCGAGCAGGCAGTAGCGCTTCGACGCTTCCGTGAAGTCGGTGTTGTAGATCTTACCAAGCATCTCGGCGGCACGTTTGTGTGCAGCCTCGTAGTTGTCGTCGAGGACCGTGAAGAGGAGCGCTGCAGTTTGAAAGGGTTTCCCGGCACGACCCGCATCCTTAGCGTGTCCCCCTATCTGCTTGAGGTTGTTGCTGTAAGTCTCGACGTCGCACATGTGCGAGATGTAGCCGTCCCCGAGACGTCCGGCGCGTTTCATCGAGACGGATTTTCGGCCGCCGACTATGATCGGTGGGCCACCTTCGCGAACGGGCTTAGGCTCGATTTTGACGGGATCGAACTTGAAATGCTCGCCCTCGTAGCCGGCTTTGCCTTCGGCCCAATGTCGACGCAGGATCTCAATCGCTTCGTTCGTTCTCGGTCCGCGATCGGCGATTGGGGAGTCGACGGCTTGGAATTCCGGCGGGAATTCACCTCCAACACCTACGCCTAAGGTTAGGCGCCCATTCGAAAGCATGTCGATCGAGCCGGTCATTTTGGCCGTGAGGGTCGGGTTCCGAAGTGGAAGCAAAAGGACACCGGTCGCCAATTCGATGCGTTCCGTGGCCGCAGCGCAAAACGCCAGCAGACTGAGACTTTCGATGACCGGGATATGAAAGGCGATGTGGTCGCCGACCCAGATCGAATCGAGGCCTGCGTTCTCCATCTTTCGGACGCGATCGAGAACGGATGCCCGGTCGCTGCCCGGGAGCATCATGCCCATCTTTACCTCGTCGACGACGTTCAGTCCTTCGATTTCCATGCGCTCGCCGTTGCTACTCCTGCTTCTGTCTTGTTCTGCTTCGGTCTAGAGACGAATGCGCGACGAGGGACGCCGCGTTGAATTCCGATGCAGAATCGCGCCGAGAATCATACCGCCGGCGAGAATTAAGGCACCGGTGATCCATTCCTGATAGCGGCTGCCGGCTCGAAGCTCATAGTTCTCGATCTTGAGCGACTCAATCTGCTCACGCTGGCCGCTATCGGTGGAGGCGAGTGTCGCGTTCGATTCGCGAAGGCCGGCCGCTTCGGAGCGAATACCGTCCAGCTGCTCTTTGAGAGTGGTGGTTTCGGTTTCGAGCTGAGCCAAGCGAAGGGTGGGGGGCGGCTCTGTTTCGAGATAGCCCGCCGGAATCCAGCCAGTCTTCCCCTCTGTATTCCGGACACGGGTCCAGCTCTCGCCTCGGGCCACAACTTCCATTTCGTCACCGGTTTCAACCGCACCGATAATCTTGAACTGGGTTCCAGCACCGGATCTGAGGTTCAGGCGAATATTGCCCCTTACCCAGCCGGTATCCGCGAAGGCGGGGGCGGCGGTGCCGAGAAGAAGAGAGGAGCTGACGAGGATGAACAGGGTCAAGCCAGCCCAAGTGAATCGGATGGAACGCAAAAGAGACTCCGGAATCGAGGGGGTATGCCCGTCGGAGGGCTTATTCGACGATAGAAAAGGCGTGGGCTGGAGAGTGTGACTCAGGACACGGAGTTCTGCCGCTTAGTTGCGTGTGAACTGCGGAAGATCGACGTTTGATCTGGGAAAGGTCTGCAATTTAGCCTCTTGAATCAGCCGATCGACGATTCCAGGGGGATTCCCGAAGGCCCTGTAGAGATTCTCCTGCACTTCGGGATGCGACGGTATGTCTCGATTCGGACCGACTGGCAAAAAGCGCTCGGCTGACAGCCCAATCGTCTTGGTAGGTACTTAGGTGAAGGTTTCTCGCGGCGTTCTCGCTTCGTTAGGTCATCCGCCTATAAATCCCGAGCGCGCGGAGTTGCTCCTCAGAACCTCGTTTGCTTCCTCACGGCTGAACATGAGTCAGCTGCCGTCGTTGTGCTAGATCCCCGACTCCGGACGAGCCGACTGGATCAAAGCATAGGAGTCCAGGTAACCTCGCAGGTCACCAGCTTGGAAGCGTTCGCCAGAAGCCATCGGAATTCCTTGGACAGGGGGGCCGCCATCGATAGGTCGGTAACGCCGGGGTGTAGAGGCCCATTTTTGGGCGAGGGTCATGTCCCTTCGTGAATCGTCCCATGTGAACTAACGTGGTGGTCGGAGGTAGTTATGCACGAAATGGTCATCGATTGGATTCGGCACGGCGCGATCAATCGCCCGTCCACCCTAGCGACGGTTGAACTACCAAGCGGCAGGCGGCGTACCTATGCCGAGATGCATGAACGCGTGAGTCGAATTGCGGGCTGGCTCCTAAGCCTGGGCGTAAAGCGCGGCGATCGCGTTGGCGTGCTTGCTCTTAACTCGACGGATGACCTCGATATCATCTTCGCGACTTGGCGGATCGGCGCGGTCCATCTCGCGCTCAATTTCCGACTGACGCCAGCGGAACTCGATTTCATCATTGGGAATGCTGAACCTGTTCTTCTGATTCATGACCGTGACATGCTGAAGACGGTTGAGGCACTTTCGGTTTCCGTCGAGCAAGTCGTGGAGACCGAAGGCCAGGGCGCGGCGAGTGAGTTCGAAAATCAGATTGCGAATGCGACCCCAGTCGAAAAACAAGTCGAACTCAGCCCCGATGATCAATGCATGTTGATGTACTCGTCGGGTACGACCGGGCGTCCCAAGGGCGTCATCATGACGCACCGGATGATGTTATGGGCGAATATCAATGCCTGTACTTCCATGGAATGCGGCCAGGATATTGTGAGCCTATCTGTGATGCCTCTCTTTCATATTGGGGGGCTCCAAGTTTTCGCGCTGCCCGCACTCTATTCCGGTGGGACCTCAGTCGTCCTTCGTACATTCGAGCCGGGAGCGACGCTTGAGGCCTTCAGCGACCCAGAACTTGGTGTAACGCATTTCCTTGGAGTGCCCGCGATCTACAACGCGCTTCGTGACCATCCCGACAATGCGCAGGCGGATCTGTCCCGCATGCGCGTCGCGCTTGCAGGCGCCGAAGCGGTTCCGGAATCGCTCGTGCGTTGGTGGCACGAGCGTGGCCTAACGATCCAAGAAGGCTACGGAATGACAGAGAACGTAGCGAGTTGCTGTGTGGTGGGGAAACTGGATGTCGTAGACCACGTGGGTTCGGCAGGAAAGACTCTGCGCCATACAGAGATTCGGGTGTCTCGTGAAGACGGGAGCGAGGCAGATCCAGGCGAATCTGGTGAACTCTGGTGTCGCGGTCCGGTCGTTACACCGGGGTATTGGCGAAGGCCAGAGGCAAATGCTGAGTCCTTCGTCGACGGCTGGTTTCGAACCGGCGATATCGGCTCTCGCGATTCGGAAGGCTTCGTTTATATCGAGGACCGACTCAAGGACATGTATATCTCCGGCGGCGAGAACGTTTATCCGGCTGAAATCGAGAACATCCTTTACGAACTTGAAGAGATACGCGAAGTCGCGGTCATTGGGGTGCCGAGCGATCGTTTTGGCGAAACGGGTTGCGCGGTAGTCGCGCTTCAAGAGAGTCGAGAGCTAACAGGCGAGGCCATACTTGCCTATTGTCAGCCGCGGCTCGCTCGCTTCAAGCATCCGAGCCATGTCGTCTTCGTTTCAGAACTCCCGCGGAATGCGACTGGCAAGGTTTTGAAATTCGAGCTGCGCAACACGATCGAGGTCTAGTTGCCGTCTGCTGTTATGGGCTTAGCTCACGGCTAGATGGATTCTGTATCGGGAGCGTTTCATGGAGTGGAAGAATTGGTCCGGCAGGCTCGCCTGCTCGCCTGGCGAGATTGTGATTCCCAAAGGTGAATCGGAGATCGTTTCTGCCGTACGGGCGTCGGCGGCCGCGGGACGACGAGTGCGATGTGTCGGCGCAGGGCATAGCCACTCTCGACTGGTGTTGACGAATGAAACGCTGATCGACATGGCGAGCACCTCCGGCGTAGTGAGAGCGGATCTTCCGAAAGCCGAAGTGACCATCCGCGGCGGCACTCGGATCTCAGCTCTCGGCCCTCCGCTTCGCAAGCTCGGACTCGCCCTGCACAATCAAGGCGACATTGATCGACAATCAATCGCTGGGGCGGTCGCGACGGGAACTCATGGTACGGGGCCTACACTCCAAAATCTGTCTGCGTCCGTGGTCGGCGCAAGAATCGTTTTGGCGAATGGTGATGTGGTGGACACTCGTGCGGACCTTGAGCCGGATCTCTTTAAGGCATGTCAAGTTTCGTTAGGTGCACTGGGCGTGATGAGCGAAATCACACTCGCGGTCCGTGAGCCGTATCGGCTGGAAGAACAGATGTGGCTTGATGATCTCGACGAGGTTCTAGGGCGAATCGATGAACTCACACAAGCTACGCGCCACTTCGAATTTTTCTGGCAGCCCGGCGGCACACGAGTCGCCTGCAAGTCTCTCGCGGAGACAACGGCCCCGGTCGTGACGCCGCTCGGAAAGGAGGGGACGAGGCTCAGTTGGAGCTACGAAGTTCTGGCCAACGAAAGAGACGATCGTCATTCCGAGATGGAATATTCAATTCCGGCCGAGTCGGGGCCCGAATGCATGGCGGCCATCCGAGACCTCATTGCGCACGACTTCCCCGACCTGTCCTGGCCCGTTGAATATCGAACTCTGGCTTCCGATGATGTTTGGCTTTCAACCGCAAAGGGGCGGGAAACCGTTACGATTTCGATACATCAGGGAATCGATGTGGAGGACGAGCCCCTATTTCGAGCCTGTGAGAAAGTTTTCCTCTCGTACGCCGGCCGCCCTCATTGGGGCAAGGTTCACTACTTGGGAGGGGAAGGCTTGCGGACTGCGCACGAGGATTGGGACGAGTGGTGGCGCGTGCGCGACAGCGTCGATCCAGAGGGTCGCTTTCTGAATCCCTACCTAGCGGAACTTGCGGGGCGAGGGAAGTGAGCCGTTCGCGCCTCACTACTTCTTCAAAGTGGATCGGCAGCTTTCATATCCAAATGTTAAGTCACAGTTTTTTGGTCGTCACGATCGTTTCGGCTCTGGCTTCGGTATCGGCTTGTCACGGAACTAACGAAGATGCGGCGGTTGTCTCGCCGCTCGCGGAAGAGGCGACATGGGCACCGCTCGACTTTCGGATCGAGACGCGGATGGCGAAAGATGAGAAGGGTGGGCGTTTCATTGTCTTCCTTCATGGCTACGGGAGTGATGGTGCTGATCATC
>DGPZ01000145.1:16736-18249 GCA_002390675.1 Deltaproteobacteria bacterium UBA4427 | reverse complement strand
ACTTCGCGGGGGCGCGGCTCGGAGGAGGGCACGCGCCGCTCAAGCCGCTGTCGGGTTTCCTGCCGCTATTCGACTTTGACTACGCGAACAACGACAAGCGCTCCTACGAATGGATGGGTATTGGCGGGAACCTGGCGCACCTGTCTATCCCGGTGGTCTATCTCTTCGCCATCGGCGCAACCGGTCCTGGAACCGCCGCTCTGATTGCAGGCGCCGCTGGTTTCGCAGTCTTCTCCAGCATCATCGAGATTCCCGTCATTCGGAAATCCCGCGCCGGAATGGGCAGCCTCGAGTCCCTCGGTACCATCCCGCGAGACTTCGTTCAGCGCACCATGCCCTGGGCTCTCGGCAGCGCCGCGCTGATCTTCCTCGTTCTCTAGCGACCTTCTCTAAGGACCTAGCGAGAGGGGATTTCAGCGGATTCACGCCGCGTAGCCGCGACCGGCCTGGATGAGTCGGCACTGCGGCGTTCCGCCGCTTTCCAACGCCAAACCACCATCGGTCACTCGTTCCCGAGACGGGGGTGCTTTGAGCACGTAAACGAAAAACGCCCTGTCTGCGCGAGGCAAACAGGACGTTCGTCAGGGGGAGAGGCGATGGACTCAATCAATGGGGGGTGAGAGGTTGGACATTTCAAAAGAAATGACCACTCCACCGCCACTCCAAAACCCGTTGTCTGGGAGGCATTATGGCGGGCTTCGAATGCTTGTCAATCGAGTTTTTAGACGTCGTATCATTCCTTTTGAAAACGCTTCAATTCCAAGGGTTTTTGTCCCTTTTCAAGACATAGCCTGAGGGAATTGGGGGGCTTTACCCGAAGCCTCTTCGGCGCCCCGACGGATCGACTCTGAGGAGTCTCTCGGGTACGTTGGGCGCCGCTTTATCCGGATTGAGAGATCACTCCGGCTGATGTCTCCGCAGCGGCTGTAGGGCTGCCCAGTCCGGGCTCCCCTTACGCTGCTCATTGCTCCCCAAGATTCAGGAATCCCGTGGACGAAAAGCGCTTCGCCATCCGCACATACGGCTGCCAGATGAACGTTCACGACTCAGAGAAAGTCGCGACGCTGCTGGAGGATTCGGGGCTGTCCGCCGCGGAGACTGAGTCCGATGCAGATGTGCTTGTCATCAACACATGCTCGATTCGCGACAAGGCCGAACATCAGCTCTACAGCGATCTAGGCAAGCTTCGAGAGTGGAAGTCCGAGAAGCCTGGGCGAGTGGTCGGGGTCGGGGGCTGCGTTGCGCAACAGGTCGGCGACAAATTGCTCTCCCGCTTCAATCATCTCGACTTCGTTTTTGGGACGCACAATCTCAGGCGCGTGCCGGCGATGCTCGAGGGCGCGCTCGATGGACGCCGCGCCGCATGGGTTGGGGTAGACACGAGCCCCGAGCGCTTCGATCTGCCCACGCGCCGGCCGGAATTGCCGCAGGGCGTTCGACGACGGGCCTTTGTGACGGTGATGGAAGGCTGCGACATGTTCTGCAGCTTCTGCATCGTGCCTTCGACGCGCGG
>DGPZ01000145.1:0-16637 GCA_002390675.1 Deltaproteobacteria bacterium UBA4427 | reverse complement strand
TATGGACGTCACGACGTTCGGA
Source organism: Deltaproteobacteria bacterium UBA4427 (assembly GCA_002390675.1). GTDB lineage: Bacteria > Myxococcota_A > UBA9160 > UBA9160 > UBA4427 > UBA4427. The sequence continues at coordinate 16,615 of DGPZ01000145.1, read as the reverse complement.
GGGGCAAGGCGGCGGCGGCCGGGACGATGCCATTTGCGGAGCTGCTTATGCGTCTGGATGCGATTCCCGGCATTGAGCGTATTCGGTACACGAGCCCCCATCCGCTCTTCTACGACGAAGATCTGATCCGCGCCCATGGCGAACTAGAGTCGCTCTGTCCCCATGTTCACCTTCCGGTGCAGAGTGGGTCGGACCGAATTCTCGAGGCGATGCGAAGGCGATATACGCGAGAGCGCTACTTCGGGATCGTGGAAGGTCTTCGTGTGCTTCGGCCGGAAATCGCGATCACTTCCGATCTGATCGTGGGCTTTCCAGGCGAAACGGAGGCTGATTTTCAGGACACCCTCGACTTGGTTGCCCGCGCAGGTCTCATCGACAGCTTTAGCTTCAAGTATTCGCCGCGGCCAGGAACAGGCGCGGCCGAGATGGGGGATGAAGTGCCGCCGGAGGTCGCTCAAGATCGGCTCCAGCGTCTGCAGGCCCAGCAACGGGATCAGACCCTCGCATACCACCAATCGCGCGTCGGAGAGGAGACGCTCGTCTTCGTGGATGGGCAGAGTCGTCGCGGCGGAAACCAAGTCTCTGGTCGTGATCCGCAACATCGGGTGATCAACCTAGACCTGCGAGCCGGTCACGCGATCGAGCCCGGCATGAAACTCGCCGCTCGGCTCGTCGAGGCGACGCCGCATAGCCTGCTCGGGGAGCCCTTGGATTCGAGTATTCGACCCGAAACAGAGGTGTCGGCTGGTCGAACCCCTGGCAGTGGGGCGACTTCCCAGGATTTCACCGGATCGCGGCTTACGTCCGGGGCCGCGGACGCCGATGTAGCCGAGAGTGTCGACCGCGCTGCGGGCTCGGCAGAGGACGTGTTGCGCGTGCTCTAGCCCAGGCTCAAGCACCTCGGTCGGACGTGAGGGGTCATGAGCAAGGCGCGCATACTCGCAGTCGACGATCAGCGGTACTTCCGTGAGCTGATCGAGAGACTGCTCGAAGGAGAAGGCTACGCGGTGCGCACCTGCGCCTCCGGCGAGGAAGCGCTGCATATTCTCGAGCGCGAGGACTTCGACATCGTGGTGACGGATCTCGTGATGCCGGCGGTCGACGGTGCCGCGCTCATTCGTCGAGTGAAGGAACGCTTGCCAGATCAGGACGTCGTGATGGTGACGGGCGTCGTTGACGTCAAGACGGCGGTCGAAGCCATGAAGCTTGGGGCCACGGACTACATCCTCAAGCCCTTCGATCGCGACACACTGACGGATTCCCTCAACAAGATTCTGGCGACGCGTCGTATCAAAGACGAGCACGCGCGATTGATGGAGGAAAACCTTGAGTTTATGGGACTTCTCTCGCTGGTTGAACGCGCCAGCGGGCTCCACTCGACACTTTCCGTTGCGCCTTTGGCGGAGCGCTTGATCGAAGGTCTCTGTTTGGAAACCCGCGCTCAGTCGGGCGTGCTGTGGGCTGCCGAGGATCCCGGCTGCGAGCAGCTTGAGTTGGTCGGAGCTCGCGGGCTCGTACGGGGTGATAGCGAACCGGAAAGCGTTTCCATTTACGACGTAGAGGCAGCTTGGTGTCCCGGGATTCTGACAGTTCGCTCTGTTGTGGCTTCGATGCCGCAAGATATTGACGGCGTGGAAGCGCTCTACCTACCGATTCGATCAGGCGGCAATCTGTTAGGTCTCGCACGACTTTCAGATAAGATTGACGGCGAACCCTTCGATCCGACAGATCGTGGGATGGCCGAGAAATTCTGTGAATTTGGTGGGGTCGCGATCCATAACGCGCTCCGCTTTCGCGCTCTTGAACGGCGATCCCTGCGTGAACCTGCGATCCGCGACTACTCAGTCGCGTATTACGAGGATGCCGTCCGGAATGAGATTCAGAAGTCGAATCGATTCGGATACCGATTCTCGGTGATTCGAATTGAGATCGATGACTTCGATTCCGCGGTTGGATCCGATGGCGGTGCCATCGTCGATCGCAACGCGGTCGAAGTCGCCCGCCGACTCGAATGCGCGCTACGCGCCAACGACTTGATGGCGAATGCCGATGACGGGTCGTTCCTGCTGCTACTCCCGCAGACCGATGCGCTCGGCGCTGGCGTATTGGCCCAGCGTATCCGGGCCGCACTCGATGCGCTCTGGGAAGGCCGCGAGGCGCCGGCACAGCGGTTCGCGTCAGCAACATTCCCCGTTGATGGCAGCCAAGTCGAAGGTCTTCAATCGAAGCTCGCCGAACGGGTTGAACAATCCTCCCGAAGCCTGCTCGCACAGCGACCGGAATTCGCACGCCGCCAGCCCCTCGACCCGCTGCTCGACCGAATGCTCGAACTCGGAAGCGTGGAGCCTGCGGTGATCGAAGGCCAGATCCTTCGATTCGTTCTCGAAGATGTCGTTCGGCGTCCCGCGGAACGCGGCGTGCTCTACGTATCGCCCGGGAGCCGGTGGCTCCCGGAAGTCTTCGAAACCCTCGAAGATATTCGAAACCAGCCGACGGAAACGGAAATCATTCTGCTCGCCGAAGGGGAAGTGCGGGAACCAACCCCCCAGGTGACTTGGATCGCTAAATCCGGTCTCGATTCGAGGCGTCCATTCCTCGTCTACTTCGGGGAGGGCCCAGCCTACGCAATGGTCGGACAGGTCACTTTGGCTGCAGCACGAGCAGCCATATTTCAAACATCCGACCGTGCCCTTGTTGAATATCTTGCCTTCGAGCTCCAGCGCGAGCTCGGCATCACCTTGTCGGTTTAGGGAGGGCGTAGAATATGTCCAGCGACCTAATCCTCATCGCCGACGGAAACCTCGGTCGAGGGCGCCGTGTGGCGACCGCGCTCGAATCCGCAGGGCACCGATGTGAGGTGACACCTCACGGCTCCGGTGCCCTCGAAATCGCGCTTGTTGAACATCCGCGAATCTTCGTGACACAAGCTGATTTGCCGCTCGTGGATTGCGGGAAGCTCGCTGAAATCTTGCGCGCCAATCCGCGTACGCGAGCCGCACTCTTCCTCTTCTTGGGCGTCGAACCAGGGCGTCAAGCACCGCTCGGTGGCATAGGGGATGAATCACTCCCGCCAAATGCAGGGACGAATGATATTCACGATGCCGTAGAGGTCTTGATCGACCGCCAGAAGCGCATCGAAGCGCTTGAAGAACGCGCGAGTAACGATCGCGAGTTTGCAGGGTCGCTCGAAGAACTCCGCCCTGCGGAGCTTCTGCAGATATTGAACGTTAGGCGATTGACCGGGCGCCTGACGTTCAGGCCTATTCTGCGAGATGGATCGACCCCTGTCGGTTGGGTCCAGCTCGTCGAGGGCGAGATTCATTCCGCCGCGGCTGGGCCTGCGGCGTCCGAGAAAGCGCTGTTCCGCGTGCTCGACTGGGTTAGCGGGGAATTCCATTTCGAGCCGAGGGAGATCGATTCGAAGCCGACGATCACTTCGCCTACGCGCTCGGTTTTGGCTGAGGGACTTCGCCAGCTCTATGAGTGGAATCGGCTCGCGCCGAAGTTCCCACCTTTCGAATCTCCAGTGAAGCTGGCCGTCGATCGCGGCGAACTGCCGACGACTGTGAATCCCCTGACCCAGGAAATCCTGGGGCTCCTGGAATCTCAGGACCGGGTTTCTGATGTCGTGGATAATTGTAGGCATCCTGATTATCAGGTCCTGCGAACGATTCATACGCTTGCGGAGCGGGGCATCGTCGAGTTCGGTCGCGTACGGCTAGCGCCGCCGGGAGCGATCACTCACGCACTCTTTGACGAGGCACAGGTTCGCCGGCTCCGAAGCTTTGCGGCGCGGGGCACGGCTCGGGGCCAGCTCCCCGCGAGTTCCAAGCTTCTCTTAGTTGCTGCGAATGAAGCGACCACTGAACAATTCGCCTCGCTGCTGATGAAGGTGCCGGGCGTGGAATTGTCGCCTCGCTTCGAGCGGGGGCAGGTCGGTTCCGGCGATCTTGAGTCGTTGGCCCGGATCGATGTCGATGGCGATTTGTTCATTGATCTCGTCCACCTACCCAATGCAGGCAGCTTCGCAGCGCTGTGGCCCTTCGCAGGACACCAGGCGCTGGGGACAATCTTTCTTTTCGATGCACGTCCCGGTGCGTCCGCGGCTGGCTTCGCAGAAATTTCGAAGGAGCTCTCGACTCTGCCCAATCAGCGGACCTTCCACGTGGTTATGCGCGGGGAGGGCGAGGGTCATTCGCCGGACGAACTGCGTGAAAATATGTCGCTGATCGACGATGCGAGTCTATTCCTGCTGCCGACTGAGTCCGAGAAAGACCCGGGATCGTTGTTGCGAAGTTTCTTCGCGAGGATTGTGCCGTGAACGGTGAGGATCTGAAAGATTTCGCTCTACTGGCTGAATTCAGTGGGTCGGATCGGGACGCGCTCATTGAATTATTGGAAGAGCGTAATCTGCCGGATGGGAAGAGCGCCTTTCGTGAGGGCACCGAGGGTGAGGGGATGATCCTGCTTTCGGAGGGGCGCCTCAAGCTGAAGAGCAAGAGGACAGGCGACATCGTCGGAACCCTAGAAGCCCCGGCTCATCTGGGCGCAGCTTCGCTCTTTGCCTTCGGCAAACGAGAATTATCCGCTTTGGCGGATGGACCGGCGACGGTTCAGATTCTGTCTAGGTCCGGATTGACACGTTTGGCGGACGACGCGCCTCGTGCAGCCTTTCGATTGGCTGAGGCCGTCGCGAGCGAGCTGGCTGGACTGCTGCGCACGGCCATCGAGCCCGTCACCGAGCACGATCTCGGGCAATCCCGCTAGCCTGGCCGCTAATTCCCCGGCGATCCTTCAACCGACTTTTCCCCACTTTGCCCGACTTTGGTTGAAAGTCGACCGCCGTGAGATTACCCTCCGGCATCGAGTCGCGGGGGTGACGTGGCATACGCCGCGGACCACTGATTTCGCCGATTTTGCTTGGAGCTTTCGCTCTTGCGGATCGGGACGAATGAAACGGTCCCCCTCATCCACCGCACCCCCACGCGCATTCGTGTTCCGAGATCCGAGCGCGTTCGATTCAAACGAATCGAACGGCGTTGGGAGATCGGTGTATTCGGGGTTTCGAGTCGAAGAGTTTGATTGAGAGTTAGGCAGAGGGTTCAATTGATCGTTCGATAAGTTGTTAGGTAGTCAGGAATCAGGAGGGGAGGATCGCTCAGCGGTTCGTCCATCCGATCTTCGTTTCGCCGGTAGTCGATTGACTGCCGAGCAATGCGAAGCCAAAGATCCACGAGCAGCGAGGCAGGTATGGCGCATTCGGAGATTCGTGAGGGGCTGACATTTGACGATGTCCTCCTCGTTCCCGCAGCTTCGGAGGTCCTGCCGAACGAAGTCGATCTCCGCACACGCCTGACCTCGGATATTGAGCTGAACACGCCGCTGATCTCTGCCGCGATGGATACCGTTACCGAGCACGAGACGGCCATCTGCATGGCCCGCAACGGCGGTATCGGAATCGTCCACAAGAATCTCACCGTCGCCGAGCAGGCGGCGGAGGTCGACAAGGTCAAGCGCTCCGAGTCGGGGATGATCGTCGACCCGATCACGATGCGTCCGGAACAGCCGATTCGCGAAGCGCTTGAAGTGATGAGCCGCTTCAAAATTTCCGGAGTGCCGGTGACTCGAGATGGCGCAGCCGTTGGTATCCTGACGAATCGCGACCTTCGCTTCGTGAAGGATGTCTCCGCAGAAATCTCGACGGTCATGACGAGTGAAAATCTTGTGACGGTCGAGCCCGGCACGAACATGGAACGAGCCCGCGTGTTGCTTCATGAGCACCGCATCGAAAAACTCCTCGTGGTCGACAAGGCCGGCAAGCTCTGCGGCTTAATTACGATCAAGGATATTGAGAAGACCGAGCGCTATCCGGACGCATGCAAAGACGATCTCGGCCGACTTCGTTGTGGTGCGGCAGTGGGTGTTGGGGATGACCGTTTGGAACGGGTTCAGGCGCTGGTCGATGCGGGTGTTGATGTCGTCATCGTCGATACGGCACACGGACACTCTGCGGGCGTCCTTGAGACGGTTCGCGAACTCAAACGAACCTTCCCGGATCTGTCGCTGATCGGTGGCAACGTGGCGACCGCAGAAGGTACGGAAGCGCTGATCAAGGCCGGCGTATCGGGCGTGAAAGTCGGTGTCGGACCCGGATCGATATGTACGACGCGAGTCGTGGCAGGCGTTGGCGTTCCGCAATTCACCGCGATTCGTGATGCGTCAGAAGTCGCAGCGCGAGCCGGCGTACCGGTCATCGGCGACGGCGGCATTAAGTTCTCTGGCGACGTGGTGAAGGGACTCGCCGCGGGCGCCTCGACCATCATGATCGGTTCGCTCTTTGCGGGCACTGACGAGACGCCGGGTGAAGTTGTCCTCTTTCAAGGACGCTCGTACAAGGTGTACCGCGGCATGGGTTCACTCGGCGCGATGGCTGCGGGCAGTCGTGATCGCTACTTCCAAAGCGAAGTGGCGAATGACAAGCTCGTTCCGGAGGGCATCGAGGGCCGCGTTCCGTATCGCGGAAGCTTGTCGCAATCACTGCATCAGCTCTACGGCGGCTTGCGGTCGGGCATGGGCTACTGCGGTGCTGCGAATCTTGGTTCTCTCCGCGATAACGCGAGCTTCGTTCGTATCTCCTCAGCCGGACTTCATGAGAGCCACGTGCACGATGTGATCGTTACCAAGGAGGCGCCTAATTACCGGCTTGAGTAGGGCCTGCCTTCGAGCCTAGACCCGACTCGAAGGTTTTCTCTCGACTTTTCTTTCGACTTCCTTCGGACCCCCCACGGTTCTTTCCGGTTTTGCCGGAACGCGCCAGCGAAGAAGCTTAACCCTGCGTAGCGCAACACGAGTTGCCGCGACGCTCCTTTAAATTGAATCCGTCGCCGCGGGTCCCCGCCCGAACGACTCACCCCCAGACTTCACGCTTTTTAGTACGAGCTGATCTTTCATCACGGATCGGCCGCAAATGGCGCGGGATTAGGGCAGGCCGCATTAGGCCGAGGACCGACGCTCATGGCATCTGGCACCGACGCAAACTCTTCTGGCAATTTCTCGGGCATCGGAGCCTCAGCATCGGGGCCCGGAACTCAGTCGCGCATCCTTATTCTCGACTTCGGCGCTCAGTATTCGCAGCTCATCGCCCGGCGTGTGCGTGAATCCGAGGTTTATTGTGAGCTCGTCCCCGCAGATATCTCCCTCGAACGAATTCAGCAATTTGCCCCGACTGGCGTGATCTTGTCGGGCGGCCCGAGCTCGGTGCTCGATGACGATGCCCCTGATATGGACCTCGGCGTGCTCGAGCTTGGCGTTCCTGTTCTGGGAATTTGTTATGGGCTCCAGCTCTTAGTTCAGAAGCTGGGTGGGAAGATTGAGTCGGCGGACGACCGTGAATACGGACGCGCGATGCTTCGAGTCGAGAAGGCGGACGATCCCCTATTTGCAGGTATGCCTGCTGATAAGGAGCAGGTCGTCTGGATGAGTCATGGCGATCGTGTTTTGGCGTTGCCGGACGATATGCACGTGATCGCCACTTCCGGGGGGTCGCCCTTCGCTGCAGTCCGCTCTGAGCGCGGGCCTTTCTGGGGCGTGCAGTTTCATCCAGAGGTGGTGCATACGGAGCAAGGCACAAAGCTGCTTAAGAACTTCGTGCACGGAATCTGCGGCTGCGAATCATCTTGGACGATGTCGTCTTTTGTGGACAACACCGTCGATGCGATCCGCACGCAAGTCGGCACCGGTCATGCAATCTGCGGATTGTCCGGCGGCGTCGACTCCTCAGTAGCCGCGACGCTTGTGCATCGCGCGATCGGCGATCAGTTGACCTGTATCTTTGTCGACCACGGCATGATGCGGAAGAACGAACGCGAGGAAGTGGAAGCGCTCTTCGCGGAAGCGCTCGGCATTAAGCTTATTACGATCGACGCTTCGGAACGCTTTCTGTCCGCCCTGAGGGGCGTGAGCGAGCCCGAAAAAAAGCGGAAGATCATTGGCAATCTCTTCATCGAAGTCTTCGACGAAGAAGCCGCAAGAATCAGCGAGGCGCTCGTATCGAAGGGCGAGACGGTGAACTTCTTGGTCCAGGGGACCCTCTACCCGGATGTGATCGAAAGCGTGTCGGTGAAGGGCAAGTCCGTCACGATCAAGACCCATCATAATGTCGGAGGCTTGCCGGACGACATGAAGCTCGATCTGGTCGAGCCTTTGCGCGAACTCTTTAAGGACGAAGTACGCGCAGTGGGAACCGAACTCGGACTTCCGGATCGTGCGATCGGACGCCATCCATTCCCCGGCCCCGGGCTCGCCATCCGGATCATGGGCGAGATTACCCCCGAGCGCCTCGCGCCTCTGCGTGAGGCGGATGCAATCATGGTCGAAGAAATTCGGGCCGCGGATCTCTACGACGAAATCTGGCAGGCGTTAGTTGTCTTCCTTCCGATTCAGAGCGTCGGTGTGATGGGTGATGATCGAACCTACGAGAATGTTGTGGCGGTGCGATGCGTGAGCTCGACGGATGCGATGACCGCAGACTTCTCACACATTCCGTATGACGTCCTCGGTAAGATTTCGAATCGAATCATCAATGAAGTGTCTGGCATCAATCGCGTTGTGTACGACATTTCAAGCAAGCCGCCTGCCACGATCGAGTGGGAATAGGGGAGAGTCGTGCCCGCACCCTTTGTCCATCTTCATCTGCATACGCAGTACTCTCTGCTCGATGGTGCGATCAAGCATAACCCGCTTTTTGAGCGGGCAAAGGCGGCGAATATGCCGGCTGTCGCGCAGACAGATCACGGCAATCTCTTCGGGACTATCGAGTTCTACGAGAAGGCCCGCGCGAATGGCGTAAAGCCGATCATCGGCTGCGAAGTGTACTTCGCGGGCGGCTCGCGCTTCGATCGTGAAAAGAAGCAGCGCGAAGAGACGGGCTACGACGCGATCAATCATCTGCTCTTGCTGGCGATGAACGATACAGGCTACGCGAATCTAATGCGGCTCGTGTCCAAGGCGTATCTAGAGGGCTTCTACTACAAGCCGCGAATCGATTGGTCGCTTCTTCAGGAGAATCACGAGGGATTGATCTGCACTTCGGGTTGTTTGTCGTCGCCCGTGGCGAGATCGATTATTGCGAATGAGAACGGGAGCTCCCAGGACCAGGCGTGGGGGATTGCGGAGGACTTTCAGAAGCTCTTTGGGGATCGCTACTACTTGGAGGTCATGCGTCACGGAATCCGAGAACAAGAGGTCGTGAACCAAGAACTCTTCAAAATGAATCAGGAGATGGGGATCCCGCTCGTCGCCACAAATGATGCGCATTATCTCGAAGAGCATGATCACAACGACCATGATGTGCTGCTTTGTGTGGGCACCGCGGCGAACGTTAGTGATGAAAAACGTTTTCGGTTCGACGGGTCTGGTTTCTATGTCAAAGACGGCGACGCTATGCGCGACGTGTTTCACGACTATCCGGAGGCAGTCGAAAATACGCTCGTGATTGCCGAGCGGTGCGAAATTGAAATCCCGATGGACACCTATCACATGCCGGACTTTCAGGTTCCGGCGGGCAAGAGCCTTGATGACGTGATGGAAGATCAGGCCTATGTAGGTCTGCGCGAGAAGCTCGGTATGGAGCCCGACGAGCCATTTACAGGGGATCGCGGCAAGGCATATGTCGACCGATTGAATCACGAACTGGGCGTGATTCGGACAATGGGGTTCCCTGGCTACTTCTTGATCGTGGCCGACTTCATCAACTACGCCAAACGAAATAACATCCCCGTCGGGCCGGGGCGTGGCAGTTCCGCGGGCAGCCTCGTTGCCTACGGCATGAACATCACGAACGTTGATCCGGTTGAGTACGACATTATTTTCGAGCGTTTCCTGAATCCTGAGCGGATATCGATGCCGGATATCGATGTCGACTTCTGTATGCGTGGTCGCGAGCAGGTGATCCGCTACGTCGCTGATAAGTATGATGGAGTAGCGCCAGAGCGCGCGGACGATGACGCGCGACACGAGCTTGATGGTAAGTACGATGCAATGAAGGTCGCGCAGATTGTGACCTTCGGAACGCTGCAGGCGAAGGCGGCAATTCGCGATGTTGGGCGCGTATTAGGCATGTCTTTCGGTGAGGTGGATCGAGTTGCTAAAATGATCCCGGAAGTTCTCGGGATAAAACTCGCTGACTCGATCGAGCAGTCCCCCGAGCTGCGCGCAGCGATGGATTCAGATTCTCAGGTGAAGCGCCTCGTCGAAACGGCCATGAGCTTGGAAGGTCTGACGCGTCACGCGTCGAAGCATGCAGCCGGCGTCGTGATCGGCACCAAGCCTCTGATCGAGATGGTACCGCTCTACAAAGATCAAAAATCTGGCGACGTGATGACCCAGTACAACATGGGCAACGTCGAGCAGGTCGGCTTGATTAAGTTCGACTTCCTGGGTCTCAAGACACTCACGCTTATGGCAGATGCGGAGCGCATGATCCGCAAGAAGCCGGGGTTCGAGGACTTCGACGTCAACGCGATCGCGATGGACGACGAAACGACTTATGACCTGTTATGCGGGGGAGATACCGAAGGCGTCTTCCAGGTTGAATCCTCCGGCATGACGGACCTAGTACTGAAGCTTAAGCCGCGAACCTTCCGTGAGATCATTCCACTCGTGGCGCTCTATCGTCCAGGCCCACTCCAGTCCGGCATGGTGGATGACTATGTGAGCCGAAAGGCCGGCACCACCAAGCTTGAGTACCTGCATCCCTCGATTATAGACCTCACTGAGGAAACTCTGGGAGTCATCGTCTATCAGGATCAGGTCCTTCAGATCGCGCAAAAGATGGCCGGCTACAGCCTGGGTGAGGCTGACTTGCTTCGTCGCGCCATGGGGAAGAAAAAGGCCGACGTGATGCAGGAGCAGCGGAAGCGCTTCGTGGATGGCTCCGTCGCCAATGACATTGACAAGGCCGAAGCTGGCCACGTCTTCGACATGATTGTGGAGTTTGCTGGCTACGGATTCCCCAAGGCACATTCGACTGCTTACGCATATATCACCTATCAGACGGCCTATTTGAAGGCGAACCATCCGGCGGAGTATTTGGCGTCGGTGCTAACGATCGAATCGGTGAATCACGATCGGCTCTCCCGTTATATCGCGCACGTGCGTGAAAAGGGAATTGATATTTTGCCGCCCGACGTGAATGAATCGGAACAGGATTTCGGTGTCGTCGAGGGTGCGATTCGATTCGGATTTGCCGGTATTAAGAACGTGGGTGCAGGCGCGATCGAATCGATTCTGGCGGCGCGTCGAGAATCGGGAGCCTTCGAGAGCCTCTTCGATTTTGCTGATCGGGTGGACGGCAAGAAGGTGAACCGACGGGTTGTAGAAGCCTTGGTTAAGTGTGGTGCCTTCGAGCAGCTACACGCCGAGCGTGCCTCAGTTTGGGCCTCGATCGAGCCGGCCCTGGAACGTGCCGCCTCGGCACAGCGCGATCGGGCGGTCGGCCAAGAGAGCCTCTTTGGTGGGATGGGCGATACCGAAGGCATCGATCAGCCAAAGCTTCAGAGTGCTGCGGAATGGGGCGAGCGTGAACGTCTCGCACACGAGAAGGAGCTACTCGGTTTCTACGTCACTGGGCATCCGCTGAGTTCTGTGGCGACGGTCTTGTCTCGCTTTACAGACATCACAGCGCTTGCGACGGAGGGCAAGGCTGGGCGAGATGTTCGCGCCGGGGGCTTATTGACCGGGCTTCGGGAGACTCGTACCAAGCGCGGTGCTCGAATGGGGTTTGGTCAGCTCGAAGACCTCGAGGGCAGCTTTGAATTGGTGATTTTCTCAGAGCCGTTTGAGCAAAACGTCGAATTGCTGCGGATCGCCAAGAATGGCTCAGGCGTTGCGGGTGAAGTAGGACCCATTCCGTTGATCATTCATGGAACCCTCGAGGAGGGCGATCCGCCGAAGATTCTCGTGCGAGACGTGACCCGCCTTGATCACGCTGAAGAAAAACTCTCTGCGAGTCTACGTGTGAGAGTGAAGTCTCCGGATGTGACGCGTGACCGGTTGATTGCGCTGAAGAAAATATTGGGATCCCATGCGGGTGATTGTGGTGTCTATCTGCATATTACAATACCCGGGGAGAGTGAAACTGTGCTTGGCATCAGCGGGATCCGAGGGGTCGCGCCTTCAGTGGAGCTCTGCCGAGAGGTTGATCGACTCTTTGGTCGACCTGTAACCGAGCGGGCGCTGTAGCCTTGGGCCTCACTCGAGATCTAGATAACGATGCCGATCCATTCATGCACGCGCGCGGCGAGTGGCTTTAAGACCATGATTGAGCTTCAGGGGGGAGCGATGATGATGCGACTGAATACGTCTGGGCGGATCGCCGGATTGTGCCTTGTGGGTCTCCTACTTGCGCAGGGAGCTTCTGCGGAGCTGCGTCGGGTGGAGGCCGTGGGGATCTACGGAATCAAGGAGTCCATGCGGACCCGCGTGATTCCGAAGGATGAAGCGATCTCTCGCGCGAATTGGGAAGGCATCTCTCGTGTCGCACTCGAGCTGATCGGGGAATCCTCAGGGGTTGCTGACCTGGGTGAATCCCATGAAGATCGGGATGTTGGAGGGCAGCCGCCGGAGACGGATGAGGTGCTCGCGCCAATCGATGGACGTGAACCGGATTCGAGCCAGCCTTACGAACGTTTGGGAACGGATGCCCAAGACGCGCGACTTGGATTGGAGTCGCCAACTGAGAGCCAGGCGGCACTGCTCAAGTCGGCGCTGGGTAAGGACACGCTGCCCTATACGCGGAGTTACCGGATCCTTGAAGATCAGGGAGAGCGACCGGTTCTATTCGACGACAGTCCAGGGATCGCAACGGAATACGTCATCGTCGTTGAAGTGATCGTTGACGTGGAGCGTGTGCAGGATGCGCTCCAGCGAGCGGGGCTCGTGTCAGTCGTTCAAAAGGCGGGGGCAGGGGAGATACTGACGCTCGAGGTCATTGGCCTTGGTCGATACGAAGCACTTGAGTCGCTTATTGCCGTCTTGGGCGGTCCACTCGGCGCGACGCGCGTCGACACCCTTGAATTCGAACGAGGTCGGCAGGTGTTGGCGGTAGCCGGGCCCTTTGGGCTCGAGGAGCTAGCGGAGGAATTGGGTGCGTTTGCCGATCGCAGGCTCGTTCTGCGGCCTGTTGCGGTGGATCCGATGTTCTCCCGTATTCGACTCTCGGCGAAGTGGTTCTCCGAAATGCCGCCGCTCCATGAGGATGATTCGAGCAAGGATTCCATCCCCCGCAGCTGATCTTTCGGGCGATTGAAGAGGACTTGTGCGAATGGTCGGAAGAATTGCACATTTTGCGACCGGTGGGTCTTGAAATTGGTTGACGTGACGAGATCAAAAGGCTAATTAAACCGGCGCCTTAGCTGGATTACAGGCACGTAGCTCAGGGGTTTAGAGCACCGCCTTGACATGGCGGGGGTCGGCGGTTCAATTCCGCCCGTGCCTACCAGCGAGGGGATCCCCCTCCGTAATTCTCGAATTCGCCGGAAGGCAGTACGGAAACGTATGGGTTCGAGACCAATCGTTTGAATGGAACGCAACAGCGCCGGTCGAGACGAATCCAGAGGCCCCTAATTGCATGAAAATGCGTTTGGAACGAGGGCGAGGGTCGATTCGGGTGCCGGAAGCTTGAGTGCTCCTTTTTAGTTTGAGTCCAAACCTTCTTTGCGGTCTTAGCTGCGCAGGTAAGTAGTGGGCGAGACTGAAGCGGCATGAAGCGTTTGTTCGCGATCGACGTATGCATGGACAGGGATGGATCGAATGGACCTGACGGAAAACGTCTCGGTCCGGGGTAAAATAGAGCGTTGAAGCAGCAGCATGCGGAACATGCCCTGGGAGTGGGCCCCGAAGAGAGTTCAGAATGGTCCGCCATTCGGTGCTCGTGCGATCTGTTAGGCGTTGCCCAAGCCTCGCCGGTGTCCTTTTGGGTTCATGCGCCGCTTTTCGATTCACGAGCGGCTTTCCCATGAGTAACGGGATTACCGTAACGCTGCCGGACGGAAAAGAACTCGTCCTCGACGCGAATGCGACCGTCTTTGACGTGGCCAGCGAAATTGGCCCCGGCCTCGCCAAAGCCGCTTTGGCCGGACGGATCGAGGGCGAACTCGTCGACCTGCGACGCCCCCTGGGTGCAGACTGCTCGCTTTCGATCGTTACGACCAAGGACGAACTCGGAGGCTCGATCATTAGGCACTCCGCCGAGCACGTGATGGCGGACGCCGTGAAGCGGCTCTTTCCGAGCGCCCAGGTCGATGCGGGCCGAACCGATCACTCCGAGAAGTTTCAATACGATTTCCTCGTCGACGAACCCTTCACGCCGGAAGATCTCGAGCGCATCGAAAAGGAGATGAATAATATTCTCTCCGAAGGCGCCGTGTTCGACCGTGAAGTGATGACGCGAGACCAGGCGGAAGAGCTATTCCGAGGCCTAGGGGAAGAACTTAAGCTTTCGCGCCTCGGCGATATTCCAGCAGATGCAGAGATTACGATCTTCCGTCATGGAAAGTTCGCTGACCTCTGCCGCGGTCCGCACGTGCATAACACTAAGCAAATCGGCGCTGTGAAGTTGACGGAAGCATCCGGTACATATTTTCGTGGCGACGAGAATGGCCCGAAGCTGCAGCGGATCTACGGCACGGCCTTCGAAAGCAAAAAGGCGCTCAAGAGCTATTTGGCCCGGCTTGAAGAAGCCAAGAAGCGAGACCATCGCCGCGTAGGCCAAGACCTTGGGCTCTTCCATATGGACCCGCTGGCGCCGGGGTCGCCGTTCTATCTGCCGAAGGGCATGACGCTCTACAACGAGCTTGTTAGTTTTGTTCAGGACCTCTATCCCAAATACGGATACGACGAGATCCTTACGCCGCAGCTCTTCCGCGCTGACTTGTTCAAGACCTCCGGCCACTATGACAAGTTTCACGACGATATGTATTGGTTCGAAGGCTCCGATGTGGGCGAAGAACTGGGCGTGAAGGCGATGAACTGCCCGGGCCACTGCCATCTCTTCTCGACGGGCAAGCGGAGCTATCGCGAATTGCCGGTGCGATGGGCGGAGTTCTCGCGGCTTCACCGCAACGAGCGCAGCGGCACGCTGAACGGGATCACCCGTGTCCGCTCCTTCGCGCAGGACGATGCGCATATTTACTGCGAGCCCGACCAGGTGGCGCAGGAGATCGACAGCTTCTTTAAAATGACTGCCGAGATCTACGACAAGCTTGGTGTCGACGGCATTGAAATGGCCGTTTCGACACGGCCGGACGAGTTTCTTGGCGAGCCTGAGGATTGGGACGTTGCTGAGAAGGCATTGATCGACGCCGTCGAGCGCGCCGGATTTAAGTGCAATATTAAGGAAGGTGACGCCGCTTTCTACGCTCCGAAGGTCGAAGCTGACTTTCGAGATGTCTTGGGCCGGGCTTGGACCTTGGCAACGATTCAGATCGATATGGCGATGCCTGGCCGCTTTGACCTCCGATATGTGGGGCGCGACGGCGAGTTGCACCAGCCCGCGATGCTCCATAGAGCCATTTTGGGCTCCCTTGAACGCTTTATCGGCATCTACATCGAGCACACCGGCGGGGACTTCCCATTCTGGTTGAGCCCGATTCAGGTGGTGATTCTTCCCATCTCCGACCGACACCAAGAACGCGCTTATGAGCTAAAAGCTGCACTTGCTTCGAAACGAGTACGTGCGGAAGTCGACGATAGGAGCGAGACTCTGGGATTCCGGGTCCGTGAGGGCCAGACTCAGAAGATTCCGCTCACTCTGGTGATCGGAGACGACGAAGTCGAGCGGGGCACAGTGTCCCCGCGTCTAAGAAAATCCAAGCAGGCAATGGATGCGATGTCGGCGGAAGCGCTTGTAGAAGCACTTTCAATATCGAATGCCGAACGTCGCAAATCCCCGTTCGCCTGAGGAGGAAAGTCAGATACCTGCTCGATCCAAGTTCAGAATTGTGCAGCCCGAGCGAGATAACACTCGGGTTAATGAACGTATCCGTGTCCGTGAGATCCGAGTAATCGGAGCCGACGGCGAGCAACTCGGCGTTATGACGCCCGAGGACGCGCTCGTCCAGGCCCGTGAAGTCGGTCTTGATTTGGTCGAGGTGGCCGCGAACTCGCGTCCGCCGGTCTGCCGAATCATGGACTACGGCAAGTTCAAGTACGAGCTAAAGAAGAAGAACGCGAGTAAGAAATCCCACTCAGCGACACTCAAAGAAGTGAAGCTGCGGCCGGGAACAGATCAGCATGATCTTAATTTCAAACTCAATAATGCGCGCAAATTCCTGATGGAAGGCGACAAGGTTAAGGTCACGGTGATGTTCCGTGGTCGTGAGATGGTTCACACCTATCGTGGTCGGGAACAGCTTACGGCCGTACGAGAGCAGCTCGGTGCGATCGCCAAAATGGAGTCGTCCCCCCGAATGGAAGGGCGCTTCATGTCGATGATCCTGGTCGCAGACCGGGAAGCGGTGGCGGAAATAAAGCGCGCAGAGGCAGCAGCAGAAAAAGCTGAGGCCACTGAATCAAGCGAAGACGTGGCCGTAGCGGCGAGTAACGAGTCGGCTAGCGA
>DGPZ01000163.1 GCA_002390675.1 Deltaproteobacteria bacterium UBA4427 | reverse complement strand
TTCCGAGTGCCGGGGCGCATCCCGGTCCGCTTTAAGGCCCGCCGATAACGGCGATTATGAGTTCGCTTCGTTCCCTGTACGATCAGACGGCCTCTCGATTTGGCTTTTGATTTCGGAGCGAGCCGTAGACCCGGCGTCCGCTCAATCTCACCAGGAGTTCCGGCTAATCCCGGCCTAGCCGGATCAAGTGATTCAGGCGAACTAGACGTCCCACTCGAGCGGCAGACTTCCCACAATGGTCACGGTGCCTCCTGAGGCATATTCGATTTCGGCTCCGTCCGCGACGCGAAGATTCTGAAGTCGGGGCAGCACTTCTTCCAGGGTAATCCGAAGCTCTGCCCGGGCCAGATGATGGCCGCTGCACATGTGCACTCCCGTCCCGAAGGAGAGGGAATCCTTCTTCAGGCCCTTTCGATTGAAGTCAACTTCGAGGGCATTCGAGAATCGCGATTCATCGAGCCCGACGATCGAAGTCGAGAAGAGAACCATCTCACCCTGTTTGATCCGCACCCCATGAAATTCAAAGTCCTTCCGCGCCATTCGCCCGACATTGGGAGCACTAAATCGCCTGAGCAATTCCTCGACAGCATTCGGAATGAGCCCAGGGTCATGAATCAGTTGCTTGCGCATTTCGGGATTCCGAGCCAGATAGAGCATCTGATGCATAGTTGCGGACGAGACCGTATCTAGACCCCCTAACATTAACATCGTCGCCATACTCGAAAGCTCACTCTTATCGAGAAGTCGTCCATCGACCTTCGCGGTCAACATCGCCTCGAGCATATGTGCCTTCCGCGGCGAGTGGCGATCGGCCATCTCTTCATCCAGCCAGGCATCAAGGAGTCCCGCAACCCCCGTCATCCCCTGAAAAACCATTTCTGGCGTCGTACCCCGAAAAACTTGCTCGATCGAATCGTCAAAGTCTTCCCGTCGAGACATCGGCACACCGATCATCTGAAGAAAGATCTGGACGGGCAAGGGTCGCGCGTATTCCGCATTGAAGTCGCAGCCTCCTTGCCCGAAGAACGAATCGATCCGCTCCCGAGTCATTTGCCGGAAATCATCTGACAGCGACTGGACAATCCGCGGTCCGAACATCTCGCGGGTGAAGATCTGCTGATAGGGGCGATGTTCTGGCGGATCCAAGTTGTTAGGAATTAGGCGGAATGGGCTCTCGATCTTGGGAACGCTAACGCTCTCCGCCGAGAAGAGGTCAGGACGCGACCAGGCTTCCGCCAAAAGCGCCGCTCGTGCGATCACCCAATGTCCGCCGAGGCTCGGGGAGTAGAAGATATCGGGAAGTTCATTTGCGGAATGAAAGAAGCCCCACGGATCGGTTCGCACCTGCGGATCCAGACGGAAATCGAAAGGAATGAATCGATCAGGGGAAATGTGCTCAGGAATCGATTCCATACCAGCTCCCTGCCTCATATTTTTACCAAGTCCCAAGCGGCGTCGAACTCCACGCTAATAGCATCACCCCTCCGGCGAATACCAGATCGGAGAGCTAAAGGCCCTCTCTTGGATTTCGCTTGGGGAATCTCGGGGCGGTTCAATATCAAGCGATTTTGCGTCGTACATGGTCCATCGCGCGGTCGGCTTCTGAAGCACGCGCACGTAGTAGAAGGACTCGACGCTTGGATCAAACGCAGGGTCGCGCCAGACAACCGCTAGCTGGGCGGCACCCGCAAGGTCCGTCATAGCGACGTCGAACACTCGCTCTTCTGCCTGCCCGTTGACGAGCCATCCTTTCACGACCTGTAAGCGATCGAGATTCGCACCTTCTGGATCCTTGAGAGCCGAGACAACGAAGCGCGGCGTCGCCGACGGCACTTCTAGCGACCGTAAATCACCGCCCATCGAAACGCCGTCGGAATAGGCAAGCGAAATCCAATCGGGATCGTTCAACATTTCTGCATCGTATTTCCAGCCGCCAAAGAAACGCAGCCGAATGCGCGGCCCCGTGGTAGCGAACGTCTCTTTGCGCGCGAGGGCTGCATAGATCTCAGCACGCGTGTTATCGCGGGCCCACACGCCGGCCAAACCCGACGCACCCCATGCCTGCACATCTTCCAGACTCCTTGAGGTAATTAACCGCTCGCTAGGCGTGGTGTCCAGAACGCCCTTGCCGCTGTAGTTGTCTTCCTCGACTGGACTGCTTGCGCTGTGGCTGTCCGTGCTGCCTATCATCCCAAATCGGTAGGGATTAAAGTCCTGGGCCGACTGCATCTCGATTCCGACCTTGAGTGCGTCACGCGCATAGCTTCCCTCAGACGCCACGCCCGGAGCCTCTTCGGCAACGCTGATCGTTCCTTCCCAGATTTCAAAATCGGCGAACTCATCCTGAGGCGAAAGAATCGGGTCCGTTTCGGACGTGCCCTTGATCTGCGTGACTTCGACAAGCGGCTCGTTGCGTGCTCTATTCGCAGCGTACACAGAGTCGATCGGANNCGGCCGCCCCTTCGAATCAACCCGAGCGAACATGGTGCCGTCACTCAAGTTCGAGTTATGCGGTATCGCAAGGAGCTGAGAACCCCGGCTGCGCAGATCGTCCATCCACTCCCACAACCCCTCTGGGTCTGGCGAATCGAACATCGAGAAAGGTACGTCGGGGTAGACTTCCGTCGGACCGAAGATCACGTT
>DGPZ01000120.1 GCA_002390675.1 Deltaproteobacteria bacterium UBA4427 | reverse complement strand
CGGCGACCCTTAGCTTGGGAAGCTAATGCTCTACCAGCTGAGCTACTCGCGCATCCGCAAACGACCCTAGCAGATCCGCCGATGCATCGAGCGGCTTTGGCCTCGTCACAGACGAGCAGTGGGGATTGTTGAACGCCAGAGGGAATGGGAGTACTGGCCCAAGGGCTCGTCCTCGCGCCTACTCCTCGATCAGCTCCACAAACGCGTCTTCGAGCTGATTCGCTTCGCCCAGCTCAAGGGGTTCAAGCTCTGCCTCTGCAACCAGGAAGTCGCCCTCCTCGACCGGCTCTGATTCGAGCATGATGTCGGCGCCGAGTTCCAGGACTTCACCGAATTGTTCACGGCTCGGCAGCTCAAGCGCAAACTCCAGGAGCTCGGTCTCTGCCTGGGCGGCGGGTGCTTCGAAGACTTCGGCAATTGGCGTAAGCATCGCTGCGGCTGCGGCCTGGTCAAAGTCACCGAGAGCGTCTTCGAGGCCGGCATCCAAATCGAGGGTGACAGGTGCAAGTGGCGCTGAGAAACCCGGCGACAAGTCAAAGTCGGCAACCGGTTCGTCCAAGTCGAGTGCGGGCGGCGCGATCTTCGGCACGATTGGATCCGCAGGCACGCGGGAGAATCCGGGTGCCGAGGGGACCGGTGCAGTCGACAGCTGGCTGTAGGTCGTGCCGGGGTCTGGGCCGATGCCTAGATCAGCGGCGGCGCGTTCGACATCCGAGGGGTCGATCGAAGTTCGGCCGGTGAGATAGGCCTCGAAGAGCGCGTTGTCCGCGAGCGTGTTCAGCAGACGCGGGCGACCGCGACCAAACTTGTGAAGTGCGTCCATAGCGGCGGGCGGCACAATCTCCGGACTGCCCTTCACGGCGGCCATACGATGTTGCATGTAGGCCGTGCCGTTATCCATATCGAGCGGCTGCAGTCGAACGCGCACGTCGACACGAGGCATAATACTTGGATCGTTCTGCACCAGCTTGTCGAGCTCGGGTGAGCCGACGAATAGCATGGAGATGAGACGGCGATCTTCATACTCGAGGTTCAGCAACCCAGAGAGTTCTGCAAACACATCCGGCGACATGACCTGAGCGTCATCGACCATCAGGACAGCATGTCGCCCGTCTTCTCTTACGATCGCGAGAAGCTCGTAAATCTGACCTAGCAGCCCTGCACGATCATCCGCAGGCTCTTCGCAACCGAGCTGGCGTGCAAATCGTTGAATAATGCCCGTCGCGTCTGCTGCCCCGGGGAGCATCACGAGAAGCGTCGCCTCAAAGACTTCCTCTTCGAGCGATTCGAGAATGCGCCGTGCAAGAAGCGTCTTGCCCATCCCACCTTCGCCAATAAGAAGCGTTAGCCCCTTATGCTGTCGCAGTCCTCGCTCGACGCGACGCTGTGCATCTTTATGACTCGCGCTCTCAAAATAGAAGCGTAGGTCAGGCTCGTTACTGAAGGGATCCAGAGCGAGCCCGAAGTGCTGGAGATGTTCCAAGATGATGCCTCATACTTGTGTGCGTAGTGGAAGAAATCGGGACGGAGGGCTGAGCCTTGCTAGTTTCGTCTGTTCCTGAGATCAGACGAAGGAGATCTTTTTCCGACCGCGTTTTCGAGAGACCGTCTGCCTTCTCTCATTCTCTTCGACGACCTCGGCTTGCGTCTTCGGTGCCCGATTTAACTCGACATCGTCGAGTACGGCTTCCGCCTCGCTCACCAGATCATCAAAAGACTCGAAGGCTTCAACCGTGATGCTTTCGGCAACTGCCCCATCTGAGTCCGCATCATCCTCGTCGTCTTCAAAGAGGTCATCGAAGGACTCGAACACCTCACCCGGTTCACCGAGACCGGGGGTTAAGCCTTCGCTAGCTTCCAGAGCCGCGAGTCGGGCGACCGCGCCCGGGAAGTCGGCTTCAAGTTCGATGACGCGTCGGACGCTCGAACACGCCCGATCAAGGTTGCCCGCAAGCTCTTCCGCGATCGATAGATCGAAGTACACGCCTGCCATTTGTTCTTCGGCCAGGTCCGGCAAGGCGAGTGCCTGCTTGAGATGATTCACGGAATCCGCGAAGCGACCGAGATCTCTCGCACAGAGTCCCATTAGGTAGGCACTGTCGAAACGACGCGTCGGGCTTTCTAGACAGACTCGGAATTCACCAATCGCGTCTTCGAATAAACCCATTTCGCGATAGGCGATGCCCAAGTCATAGCGAGTATCGAAATCACCGACTTCGAGCGTCGCGCTCACGCCCTTTTTGAAGTCGGAGAAGATCGATTCAAAACCATCTTCGACCGTCGACAAGACGCCGGAACCTACTTCTGTAGCCGCAGTGGAATCGTCATCTTCAGTCAGAACATCTGCGAGTGCTTCGCGTAGATCGAAGCTCTCCCCCGCATCCATCGGCGCGGGTTCCGATGCAGCGACCTCCGCGACAGCCCGTTCAATATCGGAGGCCTTCTCGACTTCGATGGGCTCGGGTGTCGGCTCCGCGGCAACTTCGAGCTTGGAAGCCTCGGCTTCTTCCGCCTCTCCGGCGATCTCATCAGCTGTGACATCATCATCGTCATCGACATCGACATCAATGTCGAAAGCACTCATCTCGTCGTCATCGACAACGCAAGTCGACGCTGACGAAGGCGTGTGATCATCATCATCATCGAGGCGCGTGGTAACTTCGAAAACGGTCGTGGATTCGGCGGAGGAGCCGCTTTCCGCCTGACTAACGGCCTCGTCGGGTTCACCGCTACGTGCCGCGGCCACTTCGCCCAGGCGAAGGAGCGCTGTGGGATGGCTCGGAACCACGTTGAGGATGCGCTTAAGCAACCTCTCGGCCTCGTCGTACATCAACTGCGCGATATAGAACTCGGCCTCTTCCAGTTCTTCACTAATACAGGCGGCGGTTGTTGTGCTATGTCCGGCACTAGATCCCGTAGAAGGTTCGGTCAGCCCTTCATTTTTAGAATCGAATCCCACGCAAACGTCGCTGCCGGCGTCTGTTTCGTCATCGACCGAGAGTCCATCGTCGCCGAAGGAAGGATCACCAAAGGTGATCGATTCATCATCGAGCTCGATCTCTAAGTCGTCGGTTCCCGTTTCGAATTCGAGCGCAGCCGACGCATCGTCGCCTGCCTCAGGCGCTATGGCGTCGTCTAGATCGATCTCGATATCAAAGTCGAGTTCCATCGAGGATGTTTCATTCGACGTGCTAGGGGCACCGACGGGAACGACCTCCTCCAACTGCGCCGCTAGCGCGGGATCCAGCGTCGAGATCCGGTCCTTCAATGCGGAGAGCGCCTCGGCGTCTCCAGTAGCGATCATTTGCGTTGCAGCTCGCATCCAAACTGCGACCGCTTCCGAAGTCTGGCCATCATCGAAGTAGGCTTCCCCGAGCTTTTCGAGAGCGGCACGGTGGTCCGAGACCTGCGCGAGAATGCCCTTGAGTCTCGCGATTGCCTGGTCGCGCTTGCCGTAGCGAAGATAGACACTGGCTTCGGCCAAGAGCTGATCGGGTTCCCCTTCCGGGAGCGGAAGCTCAGCTTCGGGCTCGGGAATAGTTTCTGGAGCCGGTACCTTTTCTAGATCAAGAGAGTCCGCCTCCTCGTCGCTGTCGAGTTGAAGCGCCGGCGTATCATCTCCCGTGAGCGAGAAGTCGAGCGGGTCATCTGCGGCGCTAAGCTCGCTTTCCCCACCGTCGAGGGACGGGAAATAATCGTCGTATTCGAGCAGCTCGTCTTCGCCGAGATCCGGCTCATAAACTTCCGAGGCGTCTATGGCGAGGCGTGAACTCGAGCCGACTTCGTCGACGGGTAGTCTTTGCGTGAGTTCGCGAGCGCGTTCATCATCGCCGCGATCTCTGTATACGGATGCTAGGCCCCGTGTCGCGTCCGCGAGCTTTGCCTCATCTCCCATCTGGACGTAGAGATCCATCAGAAGCTCGTACTGCGGAATGTCCGCGCTCACATTAAGCGCGCGGATCGCGAGGGGGTCGGCGCGCATGAACTCGCGTGTCTCAATGAAGCAGCGGACGAGGCGCGTAAGCGCATCGATGTTGTCGGGTTTTACTTCAAGGAGTCGCTCGAGGACCGTCACGAGCAGATCACGATCCTGCTGCCCTTCGAGTTCCTCGACCACTGCGCGGTACTCGTCGACGGCCTCGCTTTCCATGCCTTCTTGGCGGAGCAGTTCTGCGACCTTCAACCGGCTCGTCGTGTTAGTCGGATCGAGTGCTGCCATCTGGCGAAGCAGATCAAGCGCTTCGGCCTTACGGCCTTCCTTGTGATAGCCATCGGCCGCAGTCTGCAGTGCGCCGACGGCTTCGGAATCCAGGCCCATCCTTTGATACAACTCGGAGAGCGATACGTAGGCGGGGTATTTTTTCGGATCGAGATTTAGGATCTGCTTGAATACCGCCACAGCGCGCGCGTCAAAACCATCCTGTCGATACTGATCGGCGACCTTCCCGTATTGGGCGATCGCCTCTTCATTCTGGCCCCAGCGACGGTATGCATCGCCCACTTCGAGCAGAAGTTTCGCATCACGAGCGTCTGCCTTTAGGAGTTTGTTGTACTCCTTCAGGGCCTTCGCCTTTGCGCCCTTTTGGGCGTACTTGCGTGCGGCTTCTAATATTTTTCGTTTATTGAGCGCCAATGAAACCTCAGCACGAAAGAGCGGGACGGAAACGACCACGCTCCGACTCAGCCGGGCGAAGACGTCCACAGCTACTCGTATCGGCCGCCCGACGGCCCTCTTGAGGCGCAACCGTGGGGGTCGAGGGACGCTTCGCTGACATCCCTTCGGGGTCCCCGCACAGCACTCACGAAGCCATAGGGCTTGAGAACGTCCGCGGGTCTAGGCGCGCAAACAAAGTCCGTCGCCATCATTTCGAACCGAGCAGCAGGCGTCTCTTAGGAAGATAGATGCTCAGCCAGCGCCTCAAGCGCGAAACGATATCCGCGCGCGCCCAGTCCAGATATAACGCCCAGCGCAATCGGCGATACATAGGATTCCTTGCGGAAAGCCTCACGCGCAAAGACATTCGAGAGATGCACCTCGACGACCGGCAAGGAAACTCCGGCCAGCGCGTCTCGCAGCGCCACGCTCGTGTGAGTGAAGCCGCCTGGATTGATCACGACCCCATCGGCCTCGCCGCTCTCACCGGCCATCGCCTGCTGAATCCGGTCGATCAGCTCGCCTTCGTGGTTGGACTGGAATGTATCGATCACGACGCCCAATTCCTTGGCGGCGGCTTCGAGCATGCTGTCGATGTTCGCGAGGGTCTGGTGACCGTAGATCTCAGGCTCACGCCTACCGAGTAGATTCAGGTTGGGCCCGTGGATAACAAGGATGCGAGTAGCTTGATCGGACACGACGATTTTCTCCGGCACTTTTGCCTTATGAACGGGCCTTATGAACTGACCTTCTGAACCGAAATCTCATGGGAACGTATTGCCTAGAGCTCGGCGCGAAGGTCCACCAGGCTGCGACGAATGAGGTAGCGCGCCTTACCCAAATTGCCATCTGGGTGAAGCGCCAGGACCACGACAAGGTCCTCGTCCACGGCCTGAAAGAGCAGTGTCACACTATCGAGGGCGATGATGGTTTCGCGCATCTGGCCCGTACCGAGAGCATCGGAGGCCTTCGTCATGTCAGCCAGGATGCGGCCGAATTCGATCCCGGCGAGAGTCACGTCTCCCGCAAGCGGGTCATCAGAAGCGACGCCTTGGCTCGCAACCACCTGGGTAATCGCAATACCGTCCAGTCCCATCAGAGCGACCGAAAAGCCTCCCCCACACTCGTCGACGATCGCTTGAAGAATGCGCTCAAAAGTCACCTTGCGCCCTCCCCGTTTTAGTAGTTTCGAGGTTGGTTAGCCATCGTTCGAGCGTACCGATCACGATCGCACCCGACGGACGGCCCTGTTTGATCACTTCGTGCGCTGGATCTTCGGCGTAATCCGCGACAGATGCAATGTCATGTGGCTCAGTAGGAGCGACGTCATATGCAGTCGGCCGAACGGTCGCCGCCGTCAAAGCATCATCCGTTGCCGATATGCCCTCCAACGTAGCTGAGGGTACCGAGGCGGCGGCGATATCTTCGAAGGCATCCCCCGAAAGCTCCGCGAATCCGATCGGCTCGTCCATCAGGACCCGTGCGGCGACGGTGTTCACGTCGTGCATCTCATCGGTCTGCGCTTCCGCCTCGGCAAAAGCGCGCTCGAGTTCGTCGAATTCAATGGGTTCCGCAAGTACATCGGCCACGGCGGAGATATCGGATGTATTCACTTCCGCTTCCAAGGTCTCACGGAACGCCACCTCCTCAGCGGGCGGCGAGACGGAAGGCGTTTCCGCCACCACGGCTGCTTCCATCACGTCGACACCGGACAGAGCGTCGAGCCCAGATTCCGCTGCCCAGTCGTCAAGAGTCGCCTCGAGAATGCTACGCGCATCCGCGCCTTCCTCTTCGGGAAGGTGAATCAGCGCTAAAACGACGCGGGCCGACCACTCAGGGCCGTCGCCGAGTGTCGCCACGGCGAGATCTTTGCGTCCGGCGCGCCGATCGCGTTCTGCGGACGCAATCCGTTCGAGACGTTCGCGTCGGGTCCACCTTGAGACTTCAAGATCCACGTCCGGCCCCCTCAGGTACGGCGTATCAGGTTTCCAAATTCTAACGATTAGGCGACTAGGCTTTCCAACCTGGCGGGAGGATATCGCGGGGTTCGAGCGCCGCTGTGCTTGAGGATCCAATTCCGTCGAGTACAACGAAATGAACCTTGCCACCTTGCTTCTTCTTATCGACGGCAATCGCAGACAGGTAAGCAGATCGCGGGCGATTAGGGGCCCTGGTAGGCAAGCCCGCTCGTTCAAGCACCGCAATCAATCGCCCACTGGTGCCGGCGGGGGCAAACCCCAGCGCTTCACTTCGTTCCGCAGCGAAGGCCATCCCAATCGCGACCGCCTCTCCGTGAAGGATTCCGCGATAGCGAGCGTGCTTCTCGATCGCGTGGGCCAAGGTATGGCCGAAATTCAAAAGCCGGCGCAAACCGCCCTCTCGTTCGTCTCGCTCAACGACTTCGGCCTTGATCGCACAGGCGCGCTTGAGAGCCGGGATCACGACCTTCGGATCGAGCGCCAGGAACGACTCGACGCGCGGTTCAAGCCAATCAAAAAAGTCCGCATCCCAAATGACGGCCGCCTTGATGAGTTCTGCAAAGCCCGCCGCACGCTCACGCGCGGGGAGCGAACGAAGTGTCGCGGTGTCTAGATAGACACCGCGCGGTTGATGAAATGCGCCGGCGAGATTCTTTCCTTGCGGGAGATTAATGCCTGTCTTTCCACCAATTGATGCATCGACCATCGCCAAGACGGTCGTAGGGACCTGCACAAAGGGAATCCCTCGAAGAAAAGTTGCCGCCGCAAAGCC
>DGPZ01000051.1 GCA_002390675.1 Deltaproteobacteria bacterium UBA4427 | reverse complement strand
GGCGACCAGGGGCTCCTCCGCAACGACGTAGAGTTTTTCGACATCACGGACTCAAGCAAAGCCTTCGCACGGCTGGCGGCAGGCAAGATGGTCGGCCGCGGGATCATCGTCCCCTAACCAAGCGCGATGCCGGACTACACGTGGAAGCGGCGCGAGTTTCGGATCCTGCGACGCAAGACCCGCGCGGGCGTTATCGCGCCTGTGGCACCCGCCTGAGTTACGGCGTGTACCAAATCGGAGAGGTATAGGCGCGGTCCTGCGTAGTCATGGGAACCTGGTCATCCATTTTCACTCCGAAATATTTCGCGTCGTAGGCGGTCCAGCGCGGCTTCGGAATTTCGATCACGCGGACGTAATAGAATGCGCGCTGCGTAGGCTCGAAATTTGGATCCTGCCAATACGTCACGAGCGAGCTCGCTCCGATGGAGTTTGACCAACTCGCATTCTCTACATCGACTGTTGAACCGACCGACTTCTGCGCGCGACCCTTCCAGCCGATTCGACGTCCATCCGAAACAGCGACATCATAGATCCGCTCCCGGGTCGCTCCGCTTTCGTCGAGCCAGCCCTTCACGATCTGCACGCGGTCCAAATTCGCACCCTCCGGATCTCTCAATGCAGCGACCAAAAAGCTTGGCGCCTTCGCTTTCCCGCGATCCGCACCTACAAGGTCGCCACCCATGGGCACGCCCTTCGCATAGCCGACTCGTGCTAGGTCGGGATTGCTGGCGTCCTCATCCTCGAACTCAAAGCCCCCAAAGAATCGAACAGTCATGCGCGGGCCGGTCGTTGCATAGGTCTCTCGACGCTGCATCGCTTCGAAGATTGCCGCGCGAGTATTCTCCTTCGCCCAAACCGCGGCATAGCCAGAGGCGGCCATCTCCCATTCGTACCACTGCACCGAAGCACTCTGGGCCGCGAAGTTTTCAAGCACTCCGTCACTCGTCCCTTCAGGCACTTGGAAGTCGCTGCCCGCCGGAATCTCGGGAAAGAGTCCCGACTTCCATCGATCTGCAGAGGCCTCTGTCTTCGTCGCCTTCCCCCAGAAATTGTCTTCGCCGGCGGCACCGAGCCCCGTGTGCGCATCGGTACTCCCTATCAGTCCGAACTTGAACGGGTTGATCCCAAGCTGGCTCTCAAGCACCAGACCATTTTTGAGCGCCGGGCGCGCGTACTCCGCCTGAAAATAGGAATCCTCGTGGCCAGCGGCGCCGAGGGCGGCACGATCCCAAGTCTCGTAGTCCGCAAACTCGTCGTTAGGCGAAAGAAACGGATGAGCTTCGCTATCTCCCTTGTACTGCGTTACTTCGACGAGGGGCTCGCGCCGTGCACGTTCTTCCGCGTAGGCCTTGTCGATCGGATTTCCGTCCGAGTCTTCGAGCGCAAACATCAGCCCGCCTGAGACGTTCGAGTTATGCGGGATCGCCAGAATGCGTCCGCCGGTCTTATTCTCATATTCCCCCATAAAAGCCCATAGCGATTCAGGACGTGGGTCATCGAAGGAACTGACGGGGATGACCTGTCCCGCAAGAGAAGCATCGTCGGCGAAGATCACGTTGCGATGGAGATTTTTCCCGTTTGGCGTCGAGGTCCATTCGTATCCGATGAACGCGGTAAAGCGGCCCGGATCGTTCCATCGGTCGGCGTTCGCAATGACGCGACTCCAAGCTGTCCGTTCAACCTCTTTATCCTGAATAATGTCACGACTTTCGAGGAGCGAGATGCCGAAATCCGC
Organism: Deltaproteobacteria bacterium UBA4427; assembly: GCA_002390675.1. Classification (GTDB taxonomy): domain Bacteria; phylum Myxococcota_A; class UBA9160; order UBA9160; family UBA4427; genus UBA4427. The sequence goes on along the minus strand of DGPZ01000051.1, from coordinate 11,149 downwards.
GAAGACTTTCAAGTCCTCGCCCGCCGATCGCCATTCCGACCAGCGTTTTCCTGTTTCGGTATTGAGCAACACTGGATCTTTTTCGTCGAGCATATTCATCACGCCCAAATACTCGGCATGATCACTCAACAAGATAAAGTCGAGGGGCCGACGCAGCTTCACGGGCATGCCGTTATGCGCTGTGACTGTCTCGCCGCGTGAAAACCGGTAGACCTGCTCCGGGTCAATCCGGCGATTGCCCATGTTGCCCGCATCCGCCGACCAGCTCGAATGAATGTGCGTATCCCCGAAATAGACGTTCCGCGGGAGTTCGTCTTCGGCGTAAGGCGAATAGCCCTCGCCACTCGCTGCCGAAGAGACCAACAGGATCGCGAGCGACCCTAGGCACAGCAAGAGACGCGGGAAGGGGCGCAGAAAGAGACGAGGCATGCGAAGCTCCTTGAGACTAATAGGCGGGATGAGACGCGGGGATGGTACCCTCTGCAAGGGAACGGCCATCTGCGTTTTCGGCACGAATGTCAGAGGAGGAGCCCATTTTGATCATTCATGTTCATTCGGATTCAACGATTAGCCTCGACGACGCCGACACCTTTACTGCGTTTTCTGTAACTGCTCCCGGTCGAGACCAAGCGGCGATCCTCGCCGCCTTCGGCGCAGACGCGAAAGCCGGAGAAGAGGGTCACGTATGGATCCAAATCCAGCGACTCCATGCGCTCGGTGGAAAATTCGGCGGAGCAAAGTGGCGGGACGGATGCGACTCGATGATCGAATTCGCGAGAAGCAAGGGATGGGTCGACGAGCTGCGTGGTCTCTTACGGGCGCACATCGAGCCCTAGACATCTGCAGGCCGTGAGACGTAAGTGCAGGACGCGGGAGGGAAGACGCAGGAGCTCAGAAGATCTCGTGTTCCTCGGTCAGGAAGACCGCGCAGTTTGGTAGGTCGAGGAATTCAGACTCATCCACTACGAGCGCTCGGCCGGCTGCAAGCGCTGCCTCACTTCCATCTCCCCCGATCGATTCAAGGTCATCGAACCAGACCTCGGTAATGCCGTCATAGGCGGGACCCGCACGTCGCGGGGCGCGAACGCCTTCGCTGATTTCGTCGGGAAGCGAATGGCTTTGCACGTATCTCTTCATCATGGGCAGATGTTCCCGCACCTTTCGCACGAGGGGACCGTGTTCATCCAGCCAACGCGTTTGGAATTCCTCGCGCGTCATGCCTTGTTTTCGCCGACAACAGAAAACCAGCTTGATCATCGTTTGCCCTCTCGCCGCGCGGGTCGCGCGATTATTCTCCGCCTAACGGAACTAAGACTTCTTCTCGGAATCGCGCCAACTCATCGGGCAGCGAACCCTCTAGCGTGCCCTTTGGCGGCAACACAACAACGCGATCTGCCCCCAGCTCACGACAGAATTCTGCGGTCTCGCGCGACGTTTTGGCATCGCTCGTGCTCGTCAAAGTCAATTTGACGGCGTCGGAATCACGACCACATGCCGCAGCCGTTTCCGTAACGAAGGGCCATAGCGTCTCGAGCGCTTCTTTATCCGGCCCTCGCGTCGACCAATGCGGATAGAACTCGTCGCCGTAGCGACCGGCACGTTTCGCAGCCGCCTCGCTATGTCCCCCAATCATCAGAGGGACGCCTCCTTCCTGTACAGGCTTCGGATTGCTGATCACGCCCTCGAATTGAAAGTAGTCACCCTGATACGCGGAAACGCCCTCGTCCCAAAGTGCCTTCATTACTTCGATCCACTCGTTCGTGCGGCGTCCGCGATCTCCGAAATTCTGTTTCAGATCCAGAACCTCTTCTTTCACCCATCCGACGCCGACACCAAGCGTAATTCGCCCCTTCGAATATTGATCGAGGGTGGCGAGTTCTTTGGCCAGGATGATCGGGTGTCTTTGCGGAAGGATCAGCATCGAGGTCCCGAGCCGAATCCGCTCCGTCGCTCCCGCGAGCAAAGCCATCAAGATCAAAGGATCCGGCATATTTGAGTCCGGGGGCAACGGCGTCCGCCCCGTCGTCTTGTACGGGTACCGGGAATCGTAAGTCGCATGCATGACGGCATGGTCGATCGTCCAAAGCGACTCGAAGCCCAACGACTCGACCAGCTGCGCATAACGTACGACGAAGTCGGGGTCGGCGATGGGGCCCATCTGCGGCGGGGGAATCCGAATACCAAATTTCATACGTGACTCTCTATCGTAAGCTTCGTTAACTTCAGCTTCAGCCTCAGCAGACAGTCAACGACCGCTCTCAAGCAGAGCGGCCAGTCGCGGTGTAGGGGCTGTCAAAATTCCGAAAGGCGCTCGGCAGTATCCGCAATCTCCGGAAACTCGAGGGAGAGTTCTCGTTCGAGGCCTTCGTTCATCGAATGACCCTCCTGCGCGAGCCCATAGAGCGTTTTCATTGCTGAGACCGCGGCACGGGAATTACCGGCAATGGAATTTGCCCGGTCAGCAACTAACGCGTCGAGTGCGTCTTTGTCTTTCACCGAGTCGTTCGCCAACCCCATCGAGAGCGCCTCGGGCCCACGAAAGATCCGCGCCGTAAACGAAAGCTCCTTCGCTCGCCGCACACCGACGGCCTGCGCGAGAGTCTGGCTCATGCCCCAAGTCGGGCGCAGTCCAAACTTCGTATGCGTGTCGCCGAATTTGGCATCGTCGGTCGTGAAGATGAAGTCGCAGTGAAGCGCGATTTCGAGCGCGCCCGTAAAACAAGCGCCGTGTACTTTTGCAATCACCGGCACGTCAACGTTCCGCAAAGCGAGATAGGCACGGCGCGCTGGAGCATCGAAGATATCCCCGATCTTGCCTGCCTTCGGGTCGATCCCCTGCAACACGCGAAGATCAACGCCTGCGGAGAACGCGCGACCCGCCCCCTCTATGATAATCACGCCCACATCTTCGCGGCCGATGGCGGCCTCTGCGAGTTCGGCAATCCCGATCAGCATTTCGGGGCGGAAGGAGTTCAGAGCATCCGGTCGATTGAGCCGGATCGTAAGAATCCGGTCGTCGTGCTCAACCTCGAGCATGTCCGTTTCCACGTGAAGCGCTTGCGTCATACACGTTCGGTAGCAAATGCACAGAAGCGAGTCATCGTATCCCCGCCGATTCCAGCCGCCCCACCCACTCCACCGGCAGCCCCAGCCTACACGTCAGGAGTGCCTCCGATCACAGCCGGCGAGTCATCGCCCCCGGCATCCGGCGCTTCATCTTCCCATCCGAAGCGGTCAAAGAGCACATCGAGGCGCGTACGGATTTCGTCGGCCTCCAGGCCAAATTGCTCGAGGCTGTATTCATGCTTTGCGTTGTGCTTCCGCTCACGCTTGCCTTGTTGCGCCAGGACTTCTTGGTATTGCTTGGTCATGGGTAGATCGAGATCGCTGTAGAGCTTCTCTATCGTCGCCGCGGGATCCGAAGTGAGATCGCGGTAGTCGATGATCGCGGCTTTCGTATTCGGGTTCGCATCAAGCGCCTCGATTGGATGCAAATACGTATCGAAGGACTGGTCCGCGAGAATCGATAGCGTCTCCGCCTGCTGAGCATCATCCCAGCCCATCCCCTTCCAACCGCCGCGCATAAGCGACATGAGGCTCGGAATCGTCTCATAGGGGTTTCGAACGTTGACTATGATTTTGCAGTCTGGGAAAGCTTCGATGAGCGAAGCAACGCGACCAGAGTACATCGGGTTCTTACTGAGATGGATCAGCTGCGTCCCATTCAGATAGAGCTGACGCCTAACACACTCGCGATAGAAATTGTTGTATCGGCGACGTTTGCGCGGCGTCCAATCGTTCATCGCATAAAAGTCGAGGTCGCCCATATAGGGCATCTTCGTAATCCAAAACCCTGCGGCCATGGACCAATAGAGAACGATATCGTCCTCTTCGGGCTGCGTGAGCCCCATGGAATGCATGTTCCGCATGCGCCCGTAGCGCCACTCTTCCCATGCCTGGACCTGCCCAGCAAGAAGTCCACGCCAATGTTCTTCGTCCAAGCGCGCAATCCAACGGATCACCTTCTTCTGGATCAGCGACGGAAAATAGAGTTCGTAGAGAAGGAAGGAACTGAATCGGCCTCCGTCCTGGGAGAGCAAGCGATGCGTCAGTGTCGTTCCACTTCGCGCATGTCCCACCATAAAGATCGGCTCTTCGACGTTTACCTTCCGAAGGTCGGGGTAGAAGATCCCGTCCAGAAAAAAGCAGATCGCGTGAAACGTCGAGGTGATCGGCACGCCGATCAGCAATACCGCGAGATAGCGATACCGAGCCTTCGGAACCTTTTCGTTCCAGGCGAGACCGAGCATCTTGAAGTAGTTGGCGAAATCGAAAAGGAAGAACATTAAGGGTCCGAATGAGTGGGCAACCTTGGTAGTCGATCGCCCGAACGATCGCAATTTGGAGAGAGGACACGCGGCCTGTGCTCGCGGAGAGCACAAGCGCCGCGCATTCTGTCGGATTCGGGTATCCTGCCCTCGCGCCCAAGCCGGACGAAAGATGTGGGGATCATTTGACTACAGACGATGCAGCGCCTCAGGGCGGTGGAGTCGATACGCCTGCGCGTATTTCTCCCGCGGCGAAGCTTCTTGGGGTCGGCCTACTCGCCATCCCGGGACTCTGCACGGCTCTCGTTTTGTGGGGCCCGTCGATCTTTCGAGAGACCTTCTTCGCGGGATTCGACATCCTTAAAGCGGCTCCGGCTCCTTTCTATTTCGGATTTCTGTCGATTGCCTTGCTCATCCCAATTCCCGCTAGCCTGCTCTATGTGACCGCTGGCCCTCTCTATGGGATCGGACCGTCTCTTATTGGCGTTGCTGCCGCGCTTACGGTGAACACAATCATCGTGCACACCATAGGAACGACTGCCATTCGACCCCGGCTGATTAAGATGATCCGCGCTCGCAATCTGCCAATCCCGACGATTGAAGACCCGTCGGATCAAATCGTATTTGCAACACTCCTGCGTGTCACCCCCGGCCTCCCCTTCTTCCTTCAGAGCTGGACCATCGTCCTCGCAGGAATAGAACGACTCCCCTTCCTCCTTCTCTCTGTGGGAATTCAGATGATCTACGCGGCGGGCTTCATAGTGCTGGGCCGATCGGCCTTTGAAGGCCGAATCGCCTTGGCTGTCGGCGCTGGCATATTCCTTCTCGTCGCGGCAATTGGCGCTCGCTTCGTTTATAAAAAGCTATCGGCTCAGTCCGGCGAGAGCGAGCTGGGGACCTAGTGGCCGGCCACTCGAATAAGAAGGTGATCTACGCAGCGCTCCTTGGGAATCTCCTGATCGCGATCGCGAAAGGAATCGGTGCCTCGATCACGGGCAGCTCCGCCATGTTCAGCGAGGCGATCCATTCCTTCGTAGACGTCGGCAACCAAGCGCTTCTGCTCTACGGCCTCGCTCGTGCGAAACGCCCCGCAGACGCCCGACACCCCTTTGGCTATGGCCGCGAGATCTATTTTTGGGCCTTCGTCGTAGCGATTCTAATTTTCGCAGTCGGCTCAGGTGTATCGATCTACGAAGGAATTCATAAGGTTCAGCACCCCGAGCCCGTTCGCGACGCAGGGATCAGCTACGTGATTCTGGCATTCGCCATGATCTTTGAAGGCGCCGCATGGCTTGTCGCCTATCGTGCTTTTTCGTCGACCCGAGGCAAGCGCTCTTTGCTCGCTGCGGTTCGTGCGAGTAAGGACCCCTCAATCTTCACGGTGCTTCTCGAAGATAGCGCGGCCATGTTAGGTCTATTGATCGCGATGATCGGAATTTTTCTGGGCGACACGCTAGACATGCCCATTCTCGATGGCGTCGCCTCAATCTTGATCGGCTTTATTCTGGCCGGAGCGGCGATCCTCCTCGCCCAGGAAACGAAAGCGCTCCTGATCGGCGAGAGTGCAGATCCCGAAATCATCGAAGAGATCCGACAGGTACTCGGCGCGCAATCGGCGATAGAGCGCGTAAACGAGGTGCTTTCTATGCATCAGGGCCCCGAGGATATCCTCGTAAACGTAAGCGTCGAATTCCGCGATGGCCTCGCCCTCGGCGAAGTTGAACGGCATACCTCGGCGATCGAACGTGAGATCAAATCGCGGATTCCCGGTGCGAAGCGCATCTTCATCGAAGCGCAAACGACTGCAGATCACCTGCGAGACCAGGCGATCCACGGCGATGGCTCAGCCAAGCGCGACCAGCATTAAGGGAAACGTATTGCCTCTTCCTAGCGAAATGGCTCCCGAAATCAGCCTAACACCGATTATCGACTACCAAACGTACCCGTCGATCGCGGCGGTCCGCAAGCGGAACGGCCCGCAGCGCGCGAACGTCTCATTACCGGACTAGTCCGCTTCACCCTCGAAGGTATTCGAGGCTTGTCGCGACCCGAAACGAACATTCACTAACAGAGCGGTTTTCAGCGACGTGCGATGTTCTCGATAAAGGAACAACTTATGCAGAATCTCGAAAACAAGGTGGCGGTTATAACCGGTGGCGCGAGCGGAATCGGGCGCGCACTCGCGGACCGCTTCGCCGCAGCTGGCATGAAGATCGTCCTCTCCGACATAGAAGAAGGCCCTCTCGACAACGCTGCCAAAGAGATCCGTGAGACAGGGGCCGAAGTTCTCACTCGCATCGCAAACGTGAGCGACGCAGACGCAGTTGATGATCTGGCCAAGGCGACTCTCGATACGTTTGGCGCCGCACATATCGTCTGCAACAACGCCGGTGTAGGTGGCGGAACCGGACCCATCTGGGAACTCAGCCTCAAGGACTGGGAATTCACTTTCGGTGCGAACATCTGGGGAATCATCCACGGCGTTCGCAGCTTTGCCGCCACTCTCCTGGCACAAAATGAAGGCCACTTCGTGAACACCGCTTCGATGGCTGGCCTCGTTTCCATGGCTAATATGGGGCCTTATAACGTTACGAAGCATGGCGTCGTCTCCTATTCGGAAACGATGTTTGAAGACCTTCGCAATGCGGGTTCAAACGTCGGCGTGTCTGTCCTTTGCCCTGCCTTCGTGAACACGAAGATCTGGGACTCCGATCGTAATCGCCCCGAAGAGTTCAAGAACCCGAAGAATGAAACGATGGACGCGAGGTATCAGGCCGGGAAGCAGATGCTTAAAGCTGTGATCGAGAACGCTATGCCGGCCGAAGACGTCGCCAATGCGGTTCATGACGCCATCTTAGAAAAGCAGCTCTACATCCTGACCCATAGCGCCACGAAGGACTACGTCGAACGCCGCATGAATAACATGATATCCGGCAAGAACCCCGAACCGACGACAAGCAACATTCAGTCGCTTACGGGAACGGACTAGTGCCGAGCCCGCAGAGAACCATTCGGATCGTCGCCAGTGGACTGGCCTTCCACGAAGGTACCGGGTGGCACGAAGGGGCTTTCTACTACTCAGGCACCCACCACGATCACTTACTACGAATAGAAGCTTCTGAAGTCGAGGCCCCGTGCGCGGGGCTTTCGTAGACGGGCGAGCATTCCTTGAGCTCCAACGAACCTCAAGTCGGCCCGCTAACCCGCATCTGTTATGGCATTGGCTCGGTCGCCTATGGCATCAAAGATAATGGCTTCGGCTATTTCCTGCTCTTCTACTACAGCCAGGTTCTTGGCCTACCAAGCGCGCAAGCAAGCCTCGCGATCTTCGTTGCTTTGCTGCTCGACGCCGCCTCGGATCCGATTGTCGGCATCATGTCGGACCGATTGCATTCGAGGTGGGGACGCCGTCATCCTCTGATGTACGCGGCGGCCATCCCAATTGCCGCTTCCTTCTATTTCCTATGGAACCCGCCAGAGCTCTCGCCGGACCAGCTCTTCCTCTACCTGATCGTTTGGGCCGCTCTCGTCCGAACGTGTCTCACTTTTTTCGAAGTACCTAGTACGGCCCTCGCTCCCGAACTAACAGATCTCTACGACGAACGGACGACTCTCGCGAGCATCCGCTATTTCTTTGGCTGGGCGGGCGGTATCATGATCGCCGCTATCGCCTACGGATTCCTCTTCGTCGACACCCCCGAATTAGATGGCCGTCTGATACCCGGCGGCTATGAGCTCTACGGGCTCATCGGCGCCGGCATCATGTTCATCGCCATTCTGATCTCGGCCGGCGGCACTCATCACCGCATCCCAACGCTCAAGCAGCCTCCTGCTAAGCGGAAAATGAGTTTCATGGAACTCATCCGAGAGACCCGAGAGTCCTTAAGCAACCGATCGTTTATGGCGATCTTCACCTTCGGCATTTTCAGCGCCACAGGATCGGGATTCGCCGGCGCTCTCAGCATCTACCTCTACACCTATCTTTGGCAGCTGTCGTCGAGGGCGACGGCACCCCTCATTCTCTCAGGCATCCTCTCCGCAGCGATCGCAACCTACGCAGCACCAGCACTCTCTAGGTGGCTAGGGAAGAAGCATGCTGCGATGTTTTTTGCATTCCTCGCAGGAATCTTGGTGCCCCTACCTGTCGCCCTACGACTCGTAGGGCTCATGCCTGCAAACGACAGCACTGCGCTCCTCCCGACGCTGATTGCATTCAACGTCGTCGCGATCGCTCAGGTGATCGCAGCCTCGACCCTCGTCTCGTCCATGATGGCGGACATCGTTGACGAGAGTGAACTCGAAACGGGGCGGCGATCTGAAGGTATTTTCTTCGCAGCTCGCAGCTTTATTTCGAAGTCGCTCTCGGGACTCGGCATCGTCTTCGCGACGATCCTACTGGAAATTGTTTCATTCCCAACGAGTGCAGACCCAGTGAACCTGGATACCGACATCGTCTGGCGGCTCGGCGCGGGCTACGTCCCGACGGTCTTGGGCTTTTTCGTCTTCGCCATGATCGGGATCAACGGATACCGACTCACCCGTGAGCAACACGAGGCGAACCTCGCATTGCTCACTGAGCGCGAAGCAAACTAGGCGAGACCTAGCACCTTACGCGTGGCGTCTCGCGTCTTGCGGGCCATCTCTACCGGGCCTTCTTTCATCAGCCCGAGATTGAACACTTCCGGCGCCCAGATCGGATCGGCACCAATTTCGTCCAAAAGTTCGAGCACGTTCGGCCAATCGACTTCCCCGTCTCCGGGCAAGAGCCGAGCCGTCATGGACTCCATCATCTGATCTTCACCGGTTCCCGCGGCAGTCGTATCGTCGAGCTGCACACAATGAATCCGGTCGCCGGGAATTTGGCGAAGCGTCGCCGCGTCGGGACCGCCGGGTTGACGCAACCAATGCCACGTATCAAAGACGAGGCCAATATTGTCGCCGCCCGCTTCTTGGACCAACTCCCACGCGCTCTTGATAGTGGGGAGCCCTGTCCAAGGAAGCCACTCTATGCAGACTTTCTGACCGCGATCCGCGCCTAGCTTGCCAAGATGCGCGAGGCCTCTAGCAGCCGCAGCCCGATCAATCTCCGGCGCCATCACCACGCCGGCAATTGCGCTCGCGCCATAGAACGAAGCGATTTCAAAAGTCGATCCACACTGTTCATCGATTGCGGCGATGTCCCCGCCTTCCCATCCAATCAGGGATTCGACGATCGGCACCGACAAGCCACGGTCCGTATGCCAACTCTTCACTTCATCCGCGCTCGCACCGCCACCTAGGGCAGCGAGATGATGAAAGGCCCAAAGGGAAACTCCCCCCCAGCCGGCATCCGCCGCGGCATCAACAATTTCCTTCACCTGCTCGGGGCTAACGTCCATCGCGCCTCCCACTAGCGGGGCATTACATAGGACCAGATTCTCTTCGCGTACGGGACTCATCGATTTCCTCCTCGGAGCTTTGGGGCTTCCGATTCTAGCGAGCCCAACCCACCCCGGCGCAACCCTTGGCCAGCCGGGTTAGCCTCTCCTAATGACGAATCGACTCGATCGACGCGATTTCCTGGCCCGATCCGCACGTATCCTCGGCGCCGGCACCGTGATTGGCACTGGCGGCTTCGCGCTCGCCGGCTGCGGCCGCCCCGACCCCGCCCGCTACAACGATACGGACCGGGCTCTCCTAGCAGGACACGCAGGACTAGAACGCGAGAGATCTGGTCAGGGGCCCTTCGGCCGTCATGTCTATCGCGGCTACCGCGGCCTCGCCGAACTTCCGTGGTTCGAGCTCGATGCGCAGGGCATCCTGAAATTGGTCGATGACAGTGTTCCAGACTCGATCGACTTTCATGCGCATCTTGGCATGTCTTTGCTCTTCGAACCCAACCTCGACCTCACGGCACCCACCGCTCGCGTCCGTCACCTGCTCGATTGCGACGGCGAAGAGCCCGGCTGCGAATTGGATCTCGATCTTTACATCAATGGAAATTTCACCGAAGAGAATCTCGACGAGTTGCCGCATACGACATTGACGCAGGGTCTTTGGGGAAACGACATCGTCCGCACGCATACGATTCCGAACTTGCTCGCCGAGATGGATGCTATGCGGGTCACCCAATCCGTTTTACTCCCGATCGTCTTCGATTTGCCCTTTGGCGACAAGCTCGAACAAAATTGGCTGGAGGGCGTCGCGGCATCGGACTCGGGCGACCGCTTCATTGTGGGAACATCAGCACACCCCGAAGAAGACGACCCCATCGAACGACTTGAGGCGGCGGCGGCACGCGGAGCGCGGATCGTGAAGATGCATCCGACCGTTCAGGGTTTCTATCCCGATGACCCTAAGGCGATGGAAGTCTACGAAGCGGCGGAGCGGCTCGGGCTCACGATCTTCTTTCACGGGGGTCGCGCCGGGATCGAGCCCGAAGGGCGTCAGCGCTATGCCATGCCTCGACATTACGAAGCGGCCTTCTCGACTTTCAAGAATCTTCGCTTTGTGATCGGCCACGGCGGCGCGAGAGACGGCGAAGCCATGCTCGACCTCGCTGTAAGATACGAGAACGCTTGGCTCGGCGTTCACGGCCAGGGCATCACTCATCTCGACAAAATGATTCGGCGTACCGGCGGCGAAGGCCTGCTATTTGGGACCGATTGGCCTTTCTACCATTTGGCCGCGACCCTTGCGAAGGTCCTGATCGTGACCGACGGCCCCGACCGCGCCGAGATCCGCCATGCGATCTTGCGGGGCAACGCGGAACGCCTGCTCGGCTGATTTACCCATTCGCTTATATTCGAAACCGACCCCATGGAGAACTCGATTGACTGAAT
>DGPZ01000111.1 GCA_002390675.1 Deltaproteobacteria bacterium UBA4427 | reverse complement strand
CCCGACCCTCAGGTTCGAAGCCTGATGCTCTATCCAGCTGAGCTACCGGCGCACGGTTCCGTTGTCACGGAGATGAGGCAAATCCAGAGAGGCGTCTTGCGCTTAAGCGCGAGGTTTCTCTCGGAGACCTGAAGGCGGGCGGAAGCTAGCAGAACAGTTGGGGGAGGACACGGGCTAGCGGCACAATGGCTATGCTCGCGAGATGTCTGGTGCCCTTGATATTCCGGCCTTCCGCGATGCGCGATCGAGCTATCCGTGGCTTGTTCGCGGGATGAACGCGGTTGGGAAGATTCTTCCGGCCTCCTGGTTGGGGCTGAAGCCTATTTCGGCCGACGCTATCTGGGATGCAGCCCGAAAGGGGGATTTGGCGGAGCGGGAGCCGGCGCCCGAGGCGGCGAAAGCGCTCGATGTCCTGGTTGAATCCCTCGTCAAGAACGTCGACCTGACGCCGCTTGGGCAATTCTCCGCTTTAGACGACACGGTTCGGATGGCTCGGACACACCTTCGGATTCATGCGGCGCTGGAAGCTACGCCGGAGATCCGAGGGACCGAGCTGCCGCCACCGATCTTTATTCTGGGCTGGCCGCGGACGGGGTCGACCTTTCTTCATCAGCTCTTGGGGGCTGATCCGGCGGCCCGGACGATTCCTTACTGGGAAAGTTTTGACCCTGTACCGCCGCTGGCAGGGAAGCCTGATCGGCGCGCCGAGAAGCTTGAGAAGATGCTCGGGCAGCTCCGGTTTATCGCGCCGGGCTACGATGCGATTCATCCGATGGCCCCGAATATGACGGAAGAGTGCGTGGCGCTCTTTATGAATGCGTTCCGGACGCTGCAATTCGATTTTCAATACCGGATTCCGGAATATGCAAATTGGCTGTTAGGTGAAGACGCGAATGTCGCCTACGAAGCGCATCTACGTCAGCTTGAACTCATTCAGTTCCATCGCCCTCACGGCGCCTATCAAATCCTCAAGGACCCGACGCATCTGATTCACTTCGAGACGATTGTCGCGCGCTATCCCGATGCGAAGTTCATCCTGACGCATCGCGATCCCGCGGAGTCCTTGTCCTCCATGTGCAGCCTGGTCGCCTACACCCGTTCGCTCTTTACCGAGGAGGTCGATCCGCAGTTGATTGGTGCGGAGTTGTTGTCGGGCTATTGGCCGAAGGCACTCGAACGTTCGCGGAAGATTCGAGAGCAGATTCCGCAGGGGCAGGTCGTAGACGTTCTGCATGCAGATCTGCGACGGGATCCGCTCGGCACTGCGGCCTCGATCTATGAAACGCTTCAAGTTCCATTCGTCGAACAGACGTCCGCGGAAATGCATCGGCATCTCGGAGAGGTCGAGGCGACGCCTTCGGGCAAGCATTCCCATTCACTCGAAGGATTCGGCTTGACTCGCGGGCAGGTACGCGAGCGACTCGAAGGCTATTGTGAAGAGGTTGGCGTTTAGTAGGTGGCTTCGCCCCGTGATTCCTCACGTGCCCCGATCGCCTCAGGATGCCCCCAAAGCAACCCGTAGCTCGCGTGATAGAAGCGGTCGCGGGGACTGGCGTCTGATTTTTCCCGATCGAAAGAGGGAGTCGATCCATGAACCGGATACGACCAGGCTGGGTCCTGAAGGATGAATCCGAGTCATGGGGGTGTCTCCACGGAGAACAGGATCCGCTGGCAGAGTCGTAAGCGTACCGCGTAGAGTGAGCTCACCCCTAACGGGGACGGGAGTTCGTTCATGACACAGCACGATGTTCGCGGCGTAGGAATTGAAGTGGAGAGCTATGGCTCCGAGGCGGCGCCGGCATTCTTGTTGATTCGGGGGCTTTCGACGCAGCTGATTCAATGGCCGGATGTTTTCGTGGGCGGCTTAGTCGAGGCAGGCTTTCGCGTTGTTGTCTTCGATAATCGCGACTGCGGCCTCTCGGCGAAATTCGATGCTGCCGGAACGCCTTCGATTCAGGATCTCTTAAGCGGAAATGCGGACGTGCCCTATACCTTGACCGACATGGCGAGAGATACGGTTGGCGTACTCGACGCTCTCGAAATCGAAAAGGCACACGTCGCGGGAATTTCACTCGGTGGCATGGTCACCCAGCATCTCGCGATATCTCATGGGGAGCGATTTCATACGGCGACTAGCATTATGTCGAGTTCGGGCGCGCCCGGGCTGCCGACCGCGACGCCCGAGGCGATGGCTTCGCTCACGGCCCGCGCCGACGATCCGGACGACCGCGAGAAGGTCATCGAATTAAATATGAAGGGCCAGCGCGTCATAGGCTCTCCCGGATTCCCTATGAGTGAAGAAGAGCTTCGAAGCTACTGCGAGCGGGCCTATGACCGGTGCTATTGCCCGGGTGGCTCCGCGCGGCAGATGGCGGCGGTTCTCACCGACGCGACTCGAGCCGACCGTCTATCCGAGATCTCAATTCCGTTTCAGGTCCTACACGGGAGCGAGGATCCGTTGATTCCGCTCGGGTGCGGAGAAGACACGGCGAAGCGCGTCTCCGGCGCCGCCCTGCACACGATCAAAGGCATGGGCCACGACATTTCGGACGCGAATTCGCCTCATGTAGTCGAGCGACTCATCGCCTTCGCGAAAGCAAATGCCAAGTGATGCGAGCCCGTCACCCGAGTCAGCTGATTTCGAGGCCTTCGAGATTGCCCGCCGCGCGCCACTCTCGGTAGAACTCGAAGAGCGCTTCTGAGCCTTCTGGGTAGAAGCCGCCGAACCAGCCGTCGCCGTCATCCGGCAGACCTTCGTTGTTGTAGTAGCCGGGCGTGCAGTTGTCGAAGAAACCTTCGTTTTTTGAGGGCGTGTCATTGATAAGATGCACCCAAGCTCGCTCGGCTTCGTCGCTCGCTTCGACGGTCTCGGCGCCACGCTTAATAACGTTCCGAATGACGTAGGCGAGATATTGAGCCTGCTCGTTTAGTGCGTGAGGAATATTAGGCGTG
>DGPZ01000027.1 GCA_002390675.1 Deltaproteobacteria bacterium UBA4427 | reverse complement strand
TTCGTGGCGTACGAAGACGGGGCGGTCGCCCTGGGCAAGGGCGAGCTCGACGATGTCGATGGCCCGGTCGACACCGGCACAAAATCCGCGAGGGCTGGCGAGAAGGATACGCATGGCGCGGGATACTAGCGTTCTCCTATGGGGTAAGGGAAAAATCCGGAGAGGCCGTTACACTCGGCGCTCGAAACTTATGGCAGGAGGTATGTAGACATGTCGGACCTCGAGACATTTCGCCAGGAAACTCGTTTTTGGCTCGAAGAAAACGGCCCCAAGGGACTGCGCGGCCGGACTGCGACCGACATCGAAGGTGTCTGGGGTGGCCAGAAGTGGGTTCCCGAGCATCCCGACGAGCGTGTTTGGCTGGAGCGCATGGGCGCGAAGGGTTGGACCGCACCGACATGGCCGACCGAATACGGCGGCGGTGGGCTCAGCAAAGAAGAAGCGAAGGTTCTGGCAGAAGAGATGCGCGTCTTGCGCCTTCCGCAGGCGCTGGTTGGTTTTGGTCTGACGATGATCGGCCCGACGCTTCTGCGCTTTGGCAATGAAGAGCAGAAGAAGCAGCATCTCCCACGGATTTGTCGTGGTGAGATTCGCTGGTGCCAGGGCTATTCCGAGCCCGGCTCGGGGTCAGACCTCGCGTCACTTCAGACGAAGGCGGAGCGAGATGGGGACGATTTCATCATCAATGGAACGAAGGTTTGGACGTCCTATGCAGATAAAGCCGACTGGATTTTCGCTCTCGTGCGCGATGACAACTCCGGCATCAAGCAGGAAGGTATTTCCTTCCTCCTGATTGACATGGACGATCCGGGTGTCAATGTCAGCCCGATTCTTTTGATCTCGGGGAAGTCACCGTTCTGTGAGACGCATTTCACCGACGTGCGTGTTCCTGTCTCGAACGTGATTCATGAAATCGGCGCGGGTTGGACGGTTGCTAAGGCGCTGCTCGGACACGAGCGTGAGATGATCGCAGGCACCTTTGGTAGTGGTGCGAAGTCGAAAGCGCCTAATGGCCGCAGTGCTCTTTCGAGTCTTGCGGTCGAGCGAGTCGGCGAGCGAGATGGCCGGGTCGACGACCCGGTCGTGCGAGACGATGTGGCGCAGACGGAAATGGATACTAAAGCCTTTGGTCTGACCGTTAAGCGCACCCAGGACGCTGCGAAGGTTGGGCATCTGCCTGGGCCTGAAAGCTCGATGTTTAAGGTGTACGGCACAGAATTGAATATGCGCCGCTATGAGCTGATGGTTCGCATTCTTGGGCCGGACGCACTCGGTTGGGAAGGCGAAGGCTTCGATACGTTCGCGCTGGATACAACGCGGGAATGGCTCCGCAGCCGCGGTAACTCGATCGAGGGCGGTACCTCCGAGATCCAGCTCAACATCATATCGAAGCGGGTACTCGGTCTACCTGATTAGTTGGAGGGCGGGGCTAGTCGCCCGGCGCCAACGATTTATGTAAATCCATCCGAAATAAGAGTCTCCCCGCGTGGATAGAACGTCCCGGTCGGCTCGGCCCTCGGAACTGAAGGAATCGAAAATGCAGTTGGCACTCGACGAAGACCAAGAGATGATTGCGCAGACCGCGCGCGACTTCCTCGAAGAAAATTCGCCTGTGGCGCGCTTTCGTGCGCTGCGCGACGAAGGTGCGGAGCTCGGTTACTCCGCTGATTTATTTAAAGAGATGGCTGGCCTCGGTTGGGCGGGTATTCCCTTTGACGAGAAGCAGGGCGGCGCAGGCATGGGCCTGGCAGAGCTCGTGTTGATCGTCGAAGCCCTCGGCCGCAAACTCGCACCGGAGCCCTTCATCGGCGGAGTGACCATGGGCGGCAGCGCTTTGTCTCTTGGTGGCAATACGGCACTGATCGACGCGTGGCTTCCCTCGGTGATCGACGGCGGAAAGGTCGTCGCTTTCGCGCATCAAGAAGCGCGCTCGCGCTACGACGTGTGTCGTGTCGAGACGCGTGCCGAAGCTGACGGCGATGGTTTCAAGTTGACCGGTGAAAAGGTGCAGGTACTCGACGCAGTTGGAGCCGATGCGGTGATTATTCCGGCACGGGTTTCTGGCGAAGCGGGGGACCGCGACGGTCTCACGCTCTTCCTCGTGGAAACAGGCGCTTCGGGCGTATCCGTCATCAGGCAGAATCGATTGGATCATCGCAACGCGGCGATCGTTCGACTCGACGACGTACACGTCTCGTCCTCGGCAATTCTCGGTGTAGCCGGGCAGGGCGCAACGCTTCTCGAAGACGTGATCGAGCGGGCAACGGTCGTTCTTTGCGGCGAAATGCTAGGCGGCATGTTCGAGGCTTTTGATCTCACCGTCGATTATCTCAAGACCCGCGATCAGTTCGGCACGAAAATCGGTACATTCCAGGGCCTGCAGCATCGCGCTGCGAATGTCTTCATGGAACTCGAGCTTGCTCGGTCCTGCGTGATGGCGGCGGCTCGCGCCGTCGACGCAGGCGACAAGGACGCAAAGAAGCTGGTCAGCCTGGCGAAGGCGCGCTGCTCCGATGCGTACGTGCTCGCTGCAAATGAAGGCGTGCAGATGTTTGCTGGCGTTGGTATGACCGACGAATACGACATCGGCTTTTACATGAAACGTGCTCGGGCTTCCGAGCTGACCTTTGGCGATTCCAGCTATCACCGGAATCGCTGGGCGGAGATGGGCAAGTATTGAACCCGAGAGAGCGTTTTCTGAGGAGTTGTCGAGGCGAAGCGGTTGATCGTCCACCGGTCTGGCTAATGCGTCAGGCGGGTCGCTACCTGCCGCAGTACCGCGAAGTTCGAAAGGGCGTCAGCTTTCTCGAGATGTGTGAGGACGTGGAGCGGGCCGTTACGGTTTCGCTTCAGCCGATCGACTTGGTTGGGGCGGAAGCCGTGATCATGTTTCAGGATATCTTCACGCCGATTCCCGGCATGGGCGTGGAGCTCGACTTCGCTCCCGGTCCCGTGATCGAGGATCCCATTCGTACAGCGAGCCAGATCGAGGCGCTTCGGATTCCTGATCCGCGGGAGAGCGTGCCTTTTGTCTTCGAGATTCTGGGGCGCCTTAGGGAGTCCCTGGCGGCGCGGGATATTCCACTCCTAGGATTTGGTGGGGCGCCGTTCACGTTGGCGGCGTACCTGATCCAGGGCAGTGGCTCAAAGGATTTTTCGATTCTGAAAGCGATGCTTCAGCAGCGGCCAGATGAAGTCGAAGCGCTCCTTGAGAAGCTCACGGTTCTGACGATCGACTATCTCAAGGCGCAGATCGAAGCGGGCGCAGAGGCGGTTCAGCTCTTCGATACCTGGGCAGGCCTACTCGATCCTGCCGCTTATGCAAAATGGGTCCATCCTTATCATCAGCGGATCGCGAAGGCGCTGGCGGATGAACCGGCTCCGCTGATTCTCTACGTACAGAATGGTTCTCACGTCGTTGATCTGATCGCGACCTCGGGAGCCGATGTAATCTCTCTTGATTGGCGAGTGCGTCTCGAAGACGTGGCGAAGCAATACGGAAGCGGCGTGAGTCTTCAGGGCAATCTTGACCCGTGCTGGTTGCATGCTTCTCGGGACCGGATCTTTGAGATGGTGCGAGAAATGGCCGAGGGCGCTTCGTCCGCACGCGGGCATATCCTGAATCTCGGGCACGGCTGCTTGCCTGATACGCCAGTGGAAGGTGTTAAGGCCTTCACGGACGCGGCGCGCGCGCTGGGGTGAGCCGATTTAGATGGGGCTGTTCTCGGACGGCCTAGTCGCCTTATTCGCTTTAGTCATCGCGCAGGTCGTCGCTTCGCTCGCCTAAGCACCGCCTCTTAGGTGATAGTCGTTAGGCGCGGGCACGGATCCAGTCGGCGACCGCTGCTGCGAAACGCGGGTCGCCGTTTAGGCACGGCGAGAGCCAGAGCTCCTCTCCGCCCAGTTCCTGCCATTGTTCGCGGAGCCGAATCCCGATCTCTTCGAGGGTTTCGAGACAGTCCGAGACGAATGAAGGGCAGAAGACTGCCAGCCGCCGGTGTCCAGCTTCTGCGAGTTTTGGTAGTTCAATGTCCGTGAAGGGTTGAATCCACGGACGTGGCCCGAGGCGCGATTGGAAGCTCACGCTCGTGGTCTCGGCTTCGATATTGAGCGAGCCTGTGAGTGCCTTGGCCGTCGCATAGCACTGGGCTCGGTAGCATCGCCTGAGCGAAGGGCCGGGCGCCTCGCAGCATCCGTCGCTTGCGAGGCAATGTCCGTCGCTTGGGTCGCTCGCTCGGATCTGGTCTTCCGGGAGTCCGTGAAAGCTGAAGAGCACGTGATCCGGCGCGAAGTTTTGTAGGTCTGCGCGGGCCATCTCGCCCCAGCTGTCGATAAAGCCGGGTGCGACATGGAAATCACCCAGGATGTCGAGGGGCGGAAAGTCTCCCTTTGAGTCGATGCACCGGAAAACTTCGGCCGATACGGAAGCCGTGACGGATGAGGCGTACTGCGGAAAGAGCGGCAGTACGACAACGCGCGTCGCGCCAGCCTCTTCGAGTGCTTCGAGTCCACGCTCGATCGAAGGGTTGCCATAACGCATCGCCAGCTCGACGTGGAAGTCCTCTCCGAGTTCTTTGGCGACGCCGGATTCGAGTTCGCGTGAATGGACGAGGAGCGGGCTGCCGTCCTCACGCCACACCTTTCGGTATGCGGCTGCGGACTTTGCAGGGCGGCTCGGAAGAATGACTAAGTTGAGCAGGGCCCAGCGAAGTGGCGCTGGAAGCGTCAAAACGCGTCGGTCGCTGAGAAATTGTCGAAGATATCTCCGGACCGGGGCAGTCTCGGGCGCATCCGGCGTCCCGAGATTGACGAGTAAAACACCCGTTTTGTGCGGGATTGGATTCGTGTCTTCTGCGGAGTGCGGCTTAGGCATAGGGGTCATTTGGGCTTCACTTACGGTTTCACCTTAGATTCGTCCATCTTGGGCGGAGAACAAAACGATTCGGTGACTGAACGGGTTAAAGGTAAATTGTTCGCTGTGACATCCGCGAAACGGAATCTAATGATTCCGTTGACTTCGGTGAGAGTCGAACGCTCAAACTGGCCTCTACAAAATTCGCCCTGATTCATTTAGGCAGGCGTACTGTACGCGTCAGATTTGGGCCCGCAACGAGGGAATATGTCGACTGTACTGATCGTCGAGGATGAAGACTCGCTTCGTGAAACGCTGAGTTGATACCTCGTCCACGAAGGACACGAAGTGAGCGCCGCTGGGTTGGTCTATGAAGCTCTCTAAGCGGCCTTCGACGCTGATCCCGATGCCTTGATTGCCGATTAGGTTTTTAAGAATTGTGGCCACCGTGAACAGGGTTCTTAACGCGGAACTGGCTTTGATCGCGCAGCTTGTTTCGATCCCACTGTTGACCTCGCGCTTGGCTAGCTCGTTCGGCGCTTGAAGCCGCCGCGGGTGACGGATAGCCACATGTACCACGCCGGGTACAGCAGGGAGACTTCGAGAAGGAAGTAGGGCGCCACCTCGTCGGGCCATTGTGCGCAGGCCGCGAGGGCTGCGGTCCAAAGGATCGCGCCTACTGCGAGTGCCACGCGCAGGCGCATCGGCTCAACCTTGCTCGGGTAGAGATATTTCATCGGAATGAAAACCCCGATCGAAAGTACG
>DGPZ01000025.1 GCA_002390675.1 Deltaproteobacteria bacterium UBA4427 | reverse complement strand
CGTACGTCACCGATTCCGCGAAAGAACGACGAGAGCGTTACGGCAATCGCAAGCCCTGCAACGCCTAACGAACGGGCACGCATATAGCCGCGTGCCAAAGGCTTTACGTCATCACTAGGATCGAGCATCTGCATGATTTCGTGCGCACCCAAGAAGATGAGCAGTCCCGCAATCGCGGCGCAGGGGACAACCGAGATGAGGCCTTGCCAACACCAACTCCCGCATTTTTCGCTTTCGTTCGCACCGTGATGTTGCGCTACGAAAGTCTGAACGCTTGTTGCGGCACCGACGAAGAAGGCACTCAGGGCCCAAACCCACATGCCTGCTAGGCCGACTGCGGCGAGCTCGCTCGCGCCGAGTCGGCCAACGACCATCGAGTCGACGACGCCCATAGCGGTGATCAAGATTTGGCTGAATACGAGGGGTGTCGCGAGGGTCGCTATTTCGCGCAGACCGCCGGATTGATCGGTGATCCCAGTGGCGTTTTGTTCGTTGAATCCCATGAATTTATCCCGGGTCGACACTCCGCCTGGTTAGGTGATGTGGTGCTCGGCCGTGCGAAGAAAGCGCGCAAACAGAGCGAGATGAGTCGCTCAGCTGGAACCCCAAGCGAATCGGCACGGTCTGAAGACTGTGCCGATTCGGTACGGAGGATGTACCGAGGGGTGCTGAGTGATCCGAGGGCCGATTTTCTGAGGCCGATCTGGGGCCTATCTGAGATCGGAAATCGGGAAATAGGCCTACTGAATGGCTGGCGAGCGGACTACTCGTGCGGACTACTCGTGCGAGCCGTGCGTACGACGCGGCATTCTTTCGGAATCTATCATGAAGGTTTGCCCCTAAGGGCTTGTTACCATGAGGCATCGGCCCAGGCAATTCGTCACGGGAATCGCGTACGCAAACCACGAAGCTTTCAGGGGACCGAATGCAATCGATGGCTGAAGTCCTGCGGCGTGACCAAGCACGTGTCCAGGCAGCAATCATGATTTTACTGGTCGGAGGCTTCTTGGGTGGGTGTCAATCGGCGCCGATGAGAGCGTGGCAGGGAGCACAGCATTTTGCGGCGGGCGATGCGGCCCTGGAGCGAGAGGATCCGCAGGCGGCAATTAGAGAACTTACGCTTGCAGCTACCTTGGTCCCGCATGCGAGTGAAATTCAGAACCATCTCGGACTCGCCTACTGGAAGGCGGGAGATCAAGTGGCAGCGGTCCGCGCCTTCGAAGCGGCACTCGCGATTGACTGCGATAATCAACCTGCGCGTGTGAACCTCGAGCATTTGCTCGAGGTCTCTGCGCGGGTCCCCCCTCCGCGACCTGAACAGGTTGGAGACGAAATCGATGGGCGATGATGACAGGAAGCTGAGCTTCAGCGAACGAGACCGACTGAATCGTGAAGGCGGTGGCCGATCTCAGTCCGGGCAGGCGCGTGCGGAGGACGAGCGAAAGTCTCGAGATGCACTCTCCGCTGCCGATGCTCTATTCGCAGGAGACAAGGGACGTGAAGAGGAAAAGGTGCTGACTGACGCCGTGCGGGCAGCACATGGAAGCGCCGACCTTCCTGTGGCCTGCCAAGCCTACCTGGCCTCGCTGGGGCCGCCCTCGACACACGAGTTAGCGTCGATCTTTCTAGACGCTGGTGTGAAGGAACTCTCGGTCATGGTTCTAGACGGGCTGTTGCGCCAGAAGGCCGCGGATGGCGAGGTGCTCGACGGAGGTCTCAAACGGCAGGTGCGTATTCTGTCGGAGGATTTCGATGATGACCTGGCTTCTCGGGCGGAAGAGCTGCTCGAATAGGCCGCCGGAAGATTGTGCCGGCGAGCCGTGATACGCTCGCGCTATGTCCCATGAAGTCGAGCTGAAGACGCTTGCTAAATACCTCGAAAAGAACCATCTCAAGCAGACGAAACAGCGTGAGCTGATTCTGCAGACGTTTCTCGAGGCCCAGCGCCACGTGACGAGCGAAGACCTGTATCAAGCGGTCCGCGCCGAGCACTCGAATATCGGATACACGACGGTGTACCGAACCATGAAGCTTCTGGTGGAGGCCGGGCTCGCCACTGAGCGCCATTTCGACGACGGGATCACGCGCTACGAAATTGAGCACGAGCACCACGATCACCTGGTCTGCATCAAATGCGGGAAGATCACTGAATTCGAGTGCGAAATGATCGAGAAGACGCAAAACGAGATCGCCGAGTCACATGGGTTCGAAATCCTGCGACACAGGCACGAACTCTACGGCCACTGCGCGGATTGTCGGGGTTCCGCTAACTGAGACGGAAAAGTTGGCTAGCTCCGGTATTGCGGGAGCGCCGACGTGTCGAAGTCGGCTAGGCGTGAGCCAACGGCATCTTTCGGGGAGACGAGTGGATCCTCGATGGGCCAGTCGATCGCTAGGGTCGGGTCATCCCACGCTACGGTGATTTCTCCGGTCGGATCATAAACGTCGGTGCACTTGTACTGGAGCTCGGCGAACTCACTTGTGACGCAGAAGCCGTGAGCGAATCCCTCTGGAATCCACAGCTGCTTGAAATTATCGGCGGAAAGCGTGACG
Organism: Deltaproteobacteria bacterium UBA4427; assembly: GCA_002390675.1. GTDB lineage: Bacteria > Myxococcota_A > UBA9160 > UBA9160 > UBA4427 > UBA4427. The sequence continues at coordinate 4,307 of DGPZ01000025.1, read as the reverse complement.
CCGACCGACTGTCCGAAGGTCGGCGACCCCGCGCGAATATCGACTGCAACATCGAAAAGCTCGCCTAACGAACATCGCACGAGCTTGCCCTGCGGATGTACGAGCTGCGCGTGAAGCCCACGCAGCGTGCCGCGCCCGGAGCGACTGTGATTGTCCTGTACGAATTTCCGGTCGAGTCCCGCTGCGGCGAATTTATCCGCGTGCCACGTCTCGAGAAAGAAGCCGCGATCGTCTCGATGAACATCGGGCTCGATCAATAGAACGTCAGGCAATCGGGTCGGGGTGATCTTCAACGCGGAGCGCTCCTTCGAGCGATCATGCCACAAATCCTGCGACTGAAAAGGCTGGCGAGTTCATTGCGATCGGGGCAATGAGTAGCATCGGGCTGAATCTGCCCTCGGTTTGAATTCGGTTGGGGCTCTATCAGCCGGCGAGGTTGGCCATGGCGTGATTATCGGCGAGATGCACCCGTCCGGATTTCAGCATGTAGGAGACCGCCGCGAGAACTTCTTCTTCGTTATCGGCGACTTCTCCGACGGCATCCACGAGTTCCATCAGAGTCAGCGGGCGGGTATCGACATCCGTGGCTGTCTCGCTTTCGTGCACCGTGGGGTGATGCTTGACCGGCATGACCCGTGTAGTCGTGCCGTTCGGTGTCGCAACATTGAAGCTCTGGGTTCCCGTCAACGGTGCCATCCTTTTCTCCTTGGGATCCGGGCTGCGCGATGCGATCCCTGATAAATCTCTCTTCGGCCACTAAGCCAAGCTTGTGAACAGCAAATTCTGCGCGCGGGTCTGTCTACCGCCTAATTCGCCCGAGAGCCCCGAACTTGCTTAATGACTGCTTGCGTCACGTTCCCGTCATGGCCTCGTCCTCGTCCTATCCCCGCTTCATCTGCGCATCGCATGTCGGAACTCCAGGCCAGAGACGAGACTGAGAGGATTCATTCACGCCTCCCCAAGACGGAGTTGAAGCGCTTCGGCGATCGCAGTTCGGTCCGTCCTCGATTGATCTGCGAGGTCTGCGATTGTGCGAGCGACACGAAGAACGCGGCGAACCGCCCGTGCAGAGAGCTGCATTCGGCAGACGGCGCGTCCAAGGAGCGTGATCGCTTCCGCGTCGGCATCGACTAAGGCATCGATTTGGCGGTCCTCGATTGCCGCGTTACAAGCGAGTCCGCGTTCTCTTTGGCGCTGTCTCGCGCGAAGGACCCGCTCACGGACGACCGAACTGCTCTCTCCCGCCGAGGGCGTCTGCATAGCCTCCCAGCTGACAGGTCCCACTCGGACGTTGAGATCGATTCGGTCCAGAAGGGGACCCGAGAGCTTTCGACGATACCGGCCAAGCGTTGCATCATCGCAGCGACAATCGTGATCCGGCGTGCCGTAGTAGCCGCATGGGCATGGGTTGGCTGCGGCGATTAATTGGAAGCGAGCCGGCAATTCGCATCTAGTATTCGCGCGTGCGATCCGTACCACGCCTTGTTCGAGGACCTCACGCAGGGACTCAAGGCATCGTCGGTCAAATTCCGGCAGCTCGTCGAGGAATAGCACGCCGTGGTGTGCGAGCGATACTTCACCCGCGCGAACCGGGCTGCCTCCGCCTAATAGACCAGCTGCGCTCGCGGTGTGATGTGGCGCCCGGAAAGGCGGCCTTTCCGAGACCGCCGCGTTTCGACCTTTCAGACCCGAGGCATCAAGTATGCAGAAAGCTTCGAGACTGGCTTGTTCATCGAGGGGAGGAAGGAGCCCCGGCAATCGCCGCGCGAGCAAAGTTTTCCCAGTGCCCGGCGGTCCAGTGAGTAGCAGCCCGTGCCCACCTGCAGCCGCGACCTCCAGTGCCCGTTTGGCAAGCGGCTGTCCTCGCACATCGCTCAGGCAAGGACCCTCCGGCTCGCTTGGCGCCTCCCCTGTGATCGCAGGGCATGCATTTGGAAGCGCCTCGTGCCCGGCCAGGTGGGCGAGGACCTGCGAGAGGCTCTCGGCTTGGAGGACGCGGATATCCGCGGCGCTCCAGGAGAAAGATGCGTTGGTCGCAGGGACGATGACTTCGCGAACGCCCACATCACGCAGCGCGAGCACCGCGGCGAGGCTGCCGCGGGTCGCACGCAGGCGGCCATCGAGTGCGAGCTCACCGAGAAACCCACGGCCTGTCAACGCCTCGTCGTCGAGTCCTTCTCCCACGGCCGCGAGGATTGCGATCGCAATCGGGAGGTCGAGCCCGGCGCCTTGTTTTCGGAGTTCCGCCGGCGCGAGATTCACGGTCACGCGCCGATCGGGAAAGGAGAGGCCGGTTGCAGCAATCGCTCCGCGGATGCGGGAGGTACTTTCTCGTACCGCCGCTTCTGGCAAGCCAACCACGTCTACTCGCGGGAGTTGTGAGGAAAGCCGGACTTCGACTTCAACGGGCACGCCATGAACGCCTAGCAGCGAAGCTGTCCAGACATGGGCCATCAGGTTCATCCCCGGGACCGGGGCGGCGCATGCAACAAATTAGGGGGTGAGTTGCACGCGCGAAGACGAGGATGCCGCAGGAAATGCGGCTTTGACCAGCCTGAGTACCGCGAATCAGTTAGAAATCAGAGAACTGATAGCGCGATCGGTCGGAGTGTCTCGTCGGTTAGGGAATCGGGTCCGGAGCCCTCTCCAGAAGAGCGCAATTTGGGACCCTCTTTGAGAAATCGGGCGCGAAACGAATGGAGGCAGAGCTCTCAGGGAAGAACTCTGCCTCCGACTTTCGAAAAGTCCCGCGAGGAGCGGGCCTACAAAACTTAAGTGTTTCTGGGTGCGCGTATGTGTCAATTATTCTGTATGCGAAACGCAGATTGTCTCTTACCGGTCCCCCGGGGAAGTCGAGCCAAGGGCTTAGGGGCTCTGGAGTGTTTTCGAATGAATAGCCTTCTTAGTAACTTGTCTTACCGAGTTGCGGGTCGTAGATCCCATTACTCTCGAGGGATTCTCCTCCTGGGGATCTGTCTTTTGTCACAGGCCTGTTCGACGATTCCATCCCACCCGGCTGTGAAAATTCTGGATGGTGAATTCTCGGCCGAGCTGGCTGAGGCCCACCTTGTTCGTCTCGCGGAACTGGGTCCTCGGCGGTTCGGGGCCGAAGCAGCGGCTCGCGCTCAGGCCTATTTGGAGCGAGAAATGGAACTAGCTGGGGCCGAATCTACTTGGCTTGGTACGAGCCGCGAGGGTGATCCTCGACATTTGCTCGCGACGTTTCCTGGCGACTCCGAGGACATCGTGATGCTCGTAGCGCCGTGGAGCCTGCTCGGGGACGATCGATGGGCCGATGACGCGGGAGCGGCGCTCCTGCTCGCCCTAGCGCCGACCCTCGCAAGCGGACCGGCGGCGTACACTAGGCAGCTGCTCTTGGTTGAGGTGCGGTCGCCGCCTGAAGAGTCGGGAAACGCGAAAAAATCAATGGATTCGGTGGTTTGGGAATCCATCGAGTCTCGCACTCATGCGCGCGAACGCGTTCGCATAGGAGCGGAGGATGCGATTCGGCGACTCGAGGAGGTCGGAAAGCTCGATCGTTTGCGCATCGCGATCGTGCTAGAGCCCCGTACGGGGCCTGCTGTTCCCCGAATGGCGCGTGACCTCCGCTCTCAGCCGATTTTCCGGTCGCTGTTCTGGGAAACGGCGGCAGATCTCGGCTTCGGAGAGGTCTTTCCTAGTGATGGCGAATGGCGATCTCCCTCGGGGATTCAGGCCGCCCTGCAGGCGGCAGGATACGGGCAGGTCGTGTCCTTGGTCGAGGAGTCAGCGCCAGTTGATGTCGCGGTGGCCGCAGCTGCCTCGGGAGTGATGCAGGGCGCTCAGTCGAAGTCGGGACTCGGGCCTATTGGACTCGTGACCTACGAGGCGCTCGTGCGGCTGATGGAGCGGTTTGAACGAATCGACGCCTTCGGAAAATAGAAGTTGAAGTGAAACCGGGACGGTTGGGTCAAAGCTGTTCCGGAGCTTGCACGGATTGGAATGTTCCATGGCAACCATCATCCGAAACGCTCCCGAATACCCATATCTAGCTGATTTGAAAGGGAGTTTTCGTTGCATTGCTAGGCGGTAGATGCTAGGCTGGCAGGCCCTGGGAGGCGGAAAAAGCTCCCCAGGTCCATTTTTTTAGCCACTATCGAAACTGCGTTCTTCTTTGCTTGAGATGGCTGAGAAGCGACGCACGGACGGACCGACCGACGAGAGGAGCGAGCACCAAATATGTGCACTCTGATCGCTCTTCACCGCTGCCTTCCGGGTCGTCCCCTCGTCATTGCCGCAAATCGTGACGAATTCTTGGCGCGCCCCGC
>DGPZ01000190.1:4376-23227 GCA_002390675.1 Deltaproteobacteria bacterium UBA4427 | reverse complement strand
CAGGGCCCCTGGCTTTTCGACCTCGAGCGCGACCCCAACGAATCCTACGACGTTTCGAAACGCTACCCTGAAGATGCAGCACGCCTAGCGGCGGCCTACCAGAGGCATCTTGAGAGCTCCGAGACAAACCTGCGCGGCTGGCAATGAACGAAACCAGATCATAAGGTCCGGCCACTCGAGCGATCTGAACAGAACGAAAAATCTATGGCCAAGGCTTTTCGCGCGTTTTTTCGCGCTTCGGGCCCTAACAAGGAGTGAGATGCATCCCTTTCGCCGTTCTCTTTTGTTGATGATTGCCTTCGGCGGCACAGCCGTCCTGGGCAGCTATGTCCTCGCCTTAGTCGGTGAACCCTCGCTCCAATCCGGCCTTTGGGGCGGCCTCCCCGAGTCACTCAAGGGCATGTATACGGTCAACATGTTCCTCGCCGCCGGGGCCTTCTTTCCCGCCACCCTCTTGCTCGGATTCAAAACCGATCTCGATGACTTCCCGGGCCAAGCAGGGCTCTCTTTTAATGTCTTGATGGCCGCCTACGCCGCGATCCTGATGCCTTCAGCTCTATGGCTCCCGCTCACCGCGCTCTACATCCAAGACCCATCCACACTTCTCTGGATCGCGATCCGCGTCGTGCTCTTTGCGGTCGGAGGCGGCGCATCAACCGTTGCGTATATGCTGATTCGCCGCGCGCAGAAGGGGCCCCTCCTCGCCTGGGGGGCCGTCGCGTTCTTCTTCTTTTTCTGGCTGCAGACAATGATTCTGGATGCCATCGTATGGCCCTACTTCTACCACGCCTAACTTTTCCATCTAACGCTATCGTTTGACTCTCTCGCCTAACGCGTCAAAAGCACGAACAAGCCAACTTATCATCAAGAGGAACGTGTCATGCCCCGATTCAAAAATCAGGTTCTCCTCCTCACCGGCGCAGGGTCAGGAATTGGGCGGGCGACCACCCTCAAACTCGCAGCCGAGGGCGCATCTCTTTTCGTGACGGATGTCGTAGCGGACGCGCTCAAAGAAACCTTGGAGCTGGCCGCGGACGCCGCGAGTGAGTCCGGCGCACGAATCTCGTCCTCGGTCACCGACATCAGCGATGAAGCTCAGGCTAAGGCAAGCGTCGTCGCCTGCGTCGATGAATTCGGCAAGCTCGATGCCCTTTGTAATAACGCCGGCGTCATAGGCTACCGCCACACTCATGAAATGGACTTTGACTTTTGGCGCAAGATCCTTTCAGTCAATCTGGACGGGACTTTCCTGATGACCAGAGAGGCGATTCCCCATCTGCTCAAATCCCGTGGCGCGATCGTCAATATCGGCTCGACCGCGGGCCTTTCGGGACTGGCCTATGGCTCTGCATACAGTGCATCTAAGGGCGCTGTTCATGCCTTTACCCGCGCAATCGCCGTCGAATACGCGTCCCAGGGCCTACGCGCCAACTCTATATCCCCGGCGTCGATTGAGACCGGTATGACAAAGCCCACGGCTATGCCCGACGGCGCTGACTTCTCTCTCTTAGAACGACTCTCTTCGCTCCATGGCGTATCTGGCCCCGAAGCGGTCGCCGACCTGATTCTCTTTCTTGCCTCGGAGGACGCTCGCCATATCAGCGGCGAAGAGATCCGAATAGACGGCGCCGCCCTCGCGTGACTTACCAAGGGACGGAGGTCGTGAGCCGTCAGACACGCGCCATGATCTTCGACATGGACGGCGTGCTCATAGATTCCGAACCGCTTTGGCGACGAGCGGAAATTAAATGCTTTGGAGCCGTCGGCCTAACGCTCACAGAAGAGGACTGCCTGCAAACCGTAGGGCTCCGAATCGACGAAGTCGCGAATTATTGGTTCGAGCGAACTCCCTGGTCCGGCGTCGCCCCTTTTGTCGCTCCTTCCGTCATTGCCGATAACATTGTTGACGAAATGGTCGCTCTGATCGCGTCCGAGGGCGTGCCCGCACAGGGCGCGCAGGAAGCGATCGAAGCCGTCCAAGCCGATGGCTGGCGAATCGCACTGGCCTCCTCGTCCTCTCAGCGCCTGATTGATACCGTGCTCGAAAGCTTCGGCTGGCAGTCGTATTTCGAAGTCGTGCGATCTGCGGAAAACGAACGCCATGGCAAACCACACCCGGCGGTCTATCTCGCAGCAGTCCGCGAACTCGCCCTCGAACCGATCGATTGCGTCGCGATCGAGGATTCCGCGAATGGCATGACCTCGGCGCTAGAAGCGGGTGTGCGGTGTGTCGCGATTCCCGAAGCGGCCACGCGAAACGATCCCCGCTTTGATTCCGCGACTTGGCGCCTCGACTCGCTTCGAGACGTCCCGGAGGCACTTTCCATGATCGAGTGTGAACGCAACGAAAGGAGTTCCTTATGAACCCCGAAGAAATGAATGCCCTTGCGGAAAGCTACTTCGAAGCGGTTTGTGAAGGTGATGCCTCCAAGCTCCGCCCACTCTTTTCCGAGGACGTTCTTTGGCGGATCCCAAAGGGGGCCATTCCCCCTTACGGCGGCACGCATAAGGGGGTGGACAAAATCATCGGCATGATGCTCGGCGCAGTCGGCGACTCCTTCAAAGAAGGAAGCCAGCGATTCGATGTTCGAACTACGCTAATCGCAGACAACATCGTGTGTAAGGAAACCGAAATGAGCGCCGTCGCCCCAGACGGCCGCAGCTACCAAAACGATTACACCTTCTTCTTCGTCATCCGCGAAGGCGTCATCTGCGAAATCCGCGAACACGTCGACACACGTTATGCAGCGGATTTTTTCAGCTAGCGCGTCATTAGGCCTCGGCGGCGAGGGGCTTCCCTTCCGCATCCAGGCGCATCGGACGATGCGTCTCCCAGACCATGTTGAAAGCGCGGCGCGCAATCACCCATTCTCCAGCAACCCGGCTATAAGTGTCCTCGTAACGGATACCCATGTCGAGCTTGAAAGGAACGCCCTCGACCTCGTGGACGTGATTCGCGACGCAGTAGATCTCCCCGGTCGCGCGGTCGCCGTCGATCTCGAAATAGGTGTTCAGCACACTGTGAAGCGTTGCTGAAAATTGATCGAGGGATTGCAGCCCCTGCCGTAGCTGATCGTGGCCGGTCATCTCGTAGCCGGGCCCGGCAAGCACGCCGTCCTCGGCGAACACCTGCGGGATCCAATCGAAATTCATTCGATCCATCATCCGGGCGTAGCGCTCTGCAAGCTCCCGGAGCTGGATTTCGTCCTCACGACGCGCTGTGCGCGCCTCGACAGTCTCGCTGGTCATCTATTGATCCTCCATTTCTGGGTCCTTGGGTCATCCTTCGATACTAGCCAGGTTCGAGCCCCTCGCGGGCGTGGGTTGGCGATTGAATCTCACCCCTCCGACGGGTACTTTGTGTACTCGCGTCGAGCGTTGACCGCAGGGTCCCGTTCGAGTTCGGGATCCTGTGAACCCGGTCAGATCCGGAAGGAAGCAGCCGTAACAGAGTCTTGGCTGCGGTCGGGCCGCCCTGCGGTCAACCCTCGACGCGAACCGCTCGAGCCCGGAAGTCACCTAGCCGAGTACGCCCAATATCCGAAACCCGACCCCCTAGAACCCCCAGCATTCGCTGTGTCCGAGCGCCCTTCTAGCGAGGCCTCGTGGCGGTGAAGCCAGGACCCCCCTTGAGCTATCAGGTTATTGCGCGCAAATGGCGACCGCAGAGCTTCGACGAGGTGTCGGGCCAGACGCACGTAACCACGGCGCTCCGCAACGCGATTCGCACCGATCGTATTCCGCACGCCATGCTCCTAACTGGGCCACGTGGTGTCGGCAAGACAACGCTTGCACGGTTGATTGCGCGATGTCTCAACTGCGAAAAGGGGCCTACTGATCAGCCTTGTGGCTCGTGCCCGCCCTGCAGTGAAATCACTGAAGGACGCTCGACGGATGTCCAGGAAATCGATGCCGCGAGCCGAACCGGCGTCGATGACATGCGCGAGGTCATCGAATCGATCCGTTATGCCGCAGCCCCGGGCAAATACCGCATCTTCGTCATCGATGAGGTTCACATGCTCTCGGGCGCAGCGTTCAACGCTTTGCTCAAGACCCTTGAAGAGCCGCCGCCGCGCAGCCTCTTTGTATTCGCGACAACGAACCCCGAAAAAATTCCTTTCACGGTTCTCTCCCGATGTCAGCGTCACGACCTGCGCCGCATTGCACTCTCATCGGTCGGCGACCGACTCGCGGAGATCTGTGCCGCCGAAGAGATCGCGATTTCGCCGACTGCAATCGCCTCGATTGCGCGCGAAGGCGACGGCTCCATGCGCGATGCGCAGACGCTACTCGACCAAATCATCGCATACGCCGGGGGCCAAGCGAGCTCGGGTGACGAAATTACAGACTCAGTCGTCGCGGACGTACTCGATCTCGTTGATCGGAATGTCTTGCGTGCGATCGTCGAAGCGTGCATCGATTCGGATCCAAAGACCGCACTCGTGCAAGTCAACCTGGCTGCGTCTGGCGGCTCTGAAGCACGCCGAATCGCGGACGCACTCCTCGAGCTTCTCCGCGACCTCACCGTCCTGCGTGTCGCGCCCGATGGCGAGGCGCTTTTCGAAGGTACGGACGAAGAGCGTGCCGAACTGATTGAGCTTGCTGGCCGAACAGAGCCGGGACGCTTGCGGCGCATGTTCAGGGCGCTCGTTCGCGAGATCGAAGATCTATCCTGGGCGCCCCAGCCGACCGCCGTCCTTGAGATGGCAGTGATACGGCTAGCCACGATGCCTTCCGGCGATGACGTCAGCCAACTACTAACGCGACTCGACCAGCTCGAACGCCGACTCGCAAGCAGTCGAGGCATGCCCACGCCTTCAGGTGGCGGCGCTGGTGGTGGCAACGTCGGAGGCGGGCGCGTTTCAGATCGCAGTCCCAAGCGACGGTCCCCAGAGTCTAGCGGGGCCCGCGCGCCTTCATCCCCTCCCGCATCAAGCCAATCGGCTGAATCGGAGATCGATCCTTTCGACCGCCCACCAGGCGGCCCGAATCCATCCACCCCTCAGGCCACCGGGCAACCCAAAGCCGCACCACCTGCCCCTGCCGCTCGTCAGCAAAGCTCAATGGGCGCGTCGCGACCCGCGGCTGCTCCGGATGGCTCCGCGAGCAGAGGAACGCAAGCCGCGACGACGCGTCGCGGGAAGGCCCCGGACGCAAGTCCTGCGCCAAGCGATCCGGATGCGGCATTTGACCGCCTGCCGACCGAGCCGGCACGATTTGATGAGTCTGAAAGTGCCTCCTCACCTCCCGTTCGCCCGGGTGCGCCCGCGAACGGACGTGGTGCACCCTCGAAAGCAGGACGCACGCCGTCAAACGGGGAAGGTGCGCCATCAATAGACGGAGGTGCGCCGCCAATAGATGGAGGTGCGCCGTCAATAGGCGGAGGCGCGCCGCCTGCAGCGATTTTCGATCGCTTCCGTGCAACTGCGCTCGAGAAGGATCGTTCCCACTTCGCGAGCCTCGACGGTACTACGCTCGTCGGAATCGAAGGCAATACGATTCGGATCGGCGCACCCGCTGCCTTTCACGTCGAACGCCTGCGCCAGCGCTCCGATGATCTTGAACAACATGCGAGCGCACTTTTCGGCCGTCCCACGAAAATTTCGATTGAGATCGCCTCGGGAGGCGGAGCGCGAACGGAAACTAAAGGGTCCCGCGAACAATCTCGAAAACAGCGCCAAGAAGCGCTTAACAGTGAATCTGTGAACCTCGCGATCGAGGTCCTGAACGCCGAGATCGTTGAGATCCGGCCGCTCGGAGAAAAACGTTGAATCCGAATGACATGCAGCAGATGATGCAAAAAGCCCAGGAGATGCAATCGAAGATGGGAGAGTTGCAGGCCGAACTTGCCGTACGACGATTCGAGGCCAGCGCCGGCGGTGGCATGGTCAGCGCCGCCGTATCAGGCGGGCTCCGCGTGCTCTCAGTCGAAATCGAGCCGGGACTCATAGCAGACAACGATCGAGGCATGATCCAAGACCTAACAGCTGCTGCGGTGAATGCGGCTCTCACAAAAGCGCAAGAAGCCGTCGCGGCAGAAATGGCGAAGATGCAGAACTCGATGCTCTCCGGCCTGCCCGGAATGGGCCAATAACATGTCCTCCTCTCCCGCTATGGACCGGCTCGTCGCGAGCCTTAAGCGACTGCCCGGGATCGGCGAGAAGTCCGCCTCGCGCCTCGCCTATTTCCTGCTGAGTGCTCCGGAAGAGCTCTCGAGGGAGCTCTCAGAATCCATTGCCCGTGTCCAGCGCGACACCGTCGTCTGCGAAACTTGCTTCACCCTCTCCGATCGCACGCCCTGCCCGATTTGTTCCCAAGACGACCGCGATCGCACAACGATCTGCGTCGTTGAGGAACCTGCCGACATGGCCGCGATCGAGCGGAGTGGCGGCTTTCGCGGCCTCTACCACGTATTAGGCGGAGCACTCTCGCCGATCGACGGCATGGGGCCGGAGACGCTTCGGGTGGTCGAGCTCGAACATCGCGTCGCTACTCAGGGCGTGAAAGAAGTCGTGCTCGCCACGAACCCGACCGCGGAAGGGGATGCGACCGCGCATTTCCTCGCTGATCGCCTAAGTACTTCGGGCGCCAGCGGTCTCCATGTCTCACGAATCGCCTATGGCATGCCTCTGGGTGGGGATATCGAGTATGCCGATCACGTAACCGTCAGCCGATCGATCGAGAACCGGCGCGCGCTCAAGGAGTAGCACCCAAGTTCCGGATCAATGGCACGATTAGTTTCGTGTTTGCTCGTTGCCGGGCTGATGCGTGAGACTCGGATTTCAGATCGAAATATGGGGCCGAGGTCCAGAAACCACGGCCGGGGACCTAAAGCCGGGGGAAACGCAGACCGATTCCAGGAGAGCCAAGCGACGCAATGAGTTCCGTCACGCGCTTGCCCGTCGTGCTAATCGCGGGGTAAGCTGGCCAAAAGGGTCCATTCCCCGGACGTTTACAGAGGCAACTGCCGATGATGGAATCCCAGCTCGTGATGCAACAGGAGGACTTCGACCAAGTCCTCGCCGTCATCCAAAAGCTGGTCCGAGATGCCAATTCAAAAGGTGTCTTCGTGGTCGATAAAGCCGGTCAGCTTGTGGGCGAAGCCGGCGAATTACAGGGAATCGATAGCACCAGTCTGGCTAGCCTAACGGCCGGCTGTGTCGCTGCGACGAGCGGTCTTGCTAAGATCGTTGGTGAGGAAGAATTCCCGATTCATTTCCATCAGGGTCAGCGGGACAATCTGCACATGACCCTGGTCGGGGATCGCATGATCCTCGTCGTCGTCTTCGACGAGCGCAGCTCTCTCGGCCTTGTTCGCCTACGGGTGAAGAAGGCAGGTGCCGAGCTGGCGAAGGTTTTCGAAGAGGTCCGGAAGAAGGCCGAAAGCGAGATGCACTCCGCTTCGCCCTTCGCCGAAATTACCGACGACGATATCGACAATCTCTTCAATGACTGATCTCTCGCCATAGCGAACGGACACCACCCCATGTCTTTCATCAATTACAGCTCGAGAGAGATCAACTGCAAGATCGTCTACTACGGTCCCGGCCTTTGCGGGAAGACGACGAATCTTCAGCATATCTATCAGAAGACGAATCCCGGTGTAAAGGGAAAGATGATTTCCCTGGCGACGGAGACAGAGCGAACGCTCTTCTTCGACTTTTTGCCTCTCGCTCTCGGCGAGATCCGCGGCTTCAAAACGCGCTTCCATCTCTACACCGTCCCCGGTCAGGTCTTCTACGACGCCAGTCGAAAGCTGATCCTGAAGGGTGTCGACGGCGTCGTATTCGTCGCCGACAGCCAGATCGAACGCATGGAAGCGAACGTCGAAAGCCTGGACAATCTCAAGGTCAATCTTCGAGAGCAGGGCTACGCCCTCGACAAGGTTCCCTACGTCGTCCAATACAACAAACGAGATCTTCCGAACGCCGCACCTCTCGAAGAGCTGCAGCGTTTGTTGAATCCGCTGGCTGCGCCCGAGTACGAATCGTGTGCCACAACGGGTGAAGGCGTTTTCGAAACGCTGAAGGCGACTGCCAAGGGCGTTCTTGCCGATCTCAAAAAGATGGGCGCCTAAGACGACGCGGGCGCCGCCGGGAATCGCGGTAGCGACGGGTCGATCGGAACTTCAGTCGCCTTCGCAACCATCGAAAGCATCGTGTACTGACCAACGATAAAGGGAATCTCGATGAGCTGAGCTTCGTTCCAATCCTCACTCAACTGCGCCCAAGTCGAATCAGAAACGTTTTGATCGTCATGTAATTCATCCGCCGCCCGAACCAGCGCAGCTTCCTGCTTCGACCATCCAGCGTCCGGATCCCTGCCCGCCAACCAATCGATCTCCGACTGCGATAGGCCGGCAGCCAGGCCATACCGCGTATGGTGCCCCCACTCGAACGCCGACTGACAATTCCAAGCTGCGCGTAACGCCAAAATCTCCGAAGCCCTACGCGTCAAAACGCCGCTCGCGAGTGCAGCAGAAAATTTGAGCATCGGCTCGAGAAGATGGGGATGCTTGGCGACGGTGCCCAAAATCTGAGGAGCGCCCTCGCCCATTTCATTAGGCACAATTCGGGACTTCCGATTAGTCATGCTGCTTCCTCTTCGCCGTTAGAAATGCGGGCAGTCACCTTGGCCATCGTGGCTCGCTGCTCGCTCTGCCCGCGCCAAACTGCGATTCGACGATTGATATCGTTCGCCGAAACGTAGAGCGCCGGCACGAGAAAGAGCGTGACTCCGGAAGAGAATGCGAGTCCCCAACCAAGCGCTAGGGACATGGGCGACATAACTGCGTCGTATCCGCCAAACCCGTACGCCGTCGGAAGGACACCGCCAAAGGTTGAAAGACTCGTCACGAGGACGGGCCGCAACCTGGCCACCAAAGCCTCGATCACGACTTCCGTACGTTCTTCCTCGCTCGCCTCCTCTCGCATCTTTTGCTGTGCTTGATGCACCGAGTCGACCATCACGATGGACGCGTTCACTACGACGCCGGAAAGGCCAATCGTTCCGATCAAAGGCAAGAGCGAGAAGTGCATGCCGTGCGCCCAGAAGGTCAGGATCACAGAGATGGCGGAGAACGGAACGACAACGATCACGAAGAACGCCTCAAGGAACGAGCCGAGCATGATCGCAATCACCGCACCGATTCCGAAGACGACCGCAATTGCGACGAATCCAAGATCCCCTGTCGCTCGGCGGGACTGGACGACTTCGCCCGAAATTTCGATCTCGAGATCGCTTCGCCCAGCATAAAGCGGCAAGAAGTCGCGCTCGATCGCCTCGGCGATCGTCGTCGCCGTCACACTCATGTCCGGATCGATGCCTCCGGTCACGGAGACTGCTCGGAGTCCGTTGCGATGTTGTATTTTCGCGAGCGCCGGAATTTCGACGGGGTCGACGACATCGCGAAGCAGAATCAATTCGCCCCGCTTATTGCGAACCGGCATCTCGAGCAGTGCGTCGATCGAGCGGCGCGACGCGGGGTCGAGCGCGACCCTAATCTCCGTCGTCTCGTCGAGATCTCGAATCTCTGATGCGATCAATCCGTAGTAGGCCGCCTTGAGCGTAAGACCTAGATCCCTCGTATCCAGCCCCTGTCGCGCGAGGCGCTCGGGGTCGGGGTTGAGATCGATCTGTCGCATGCCGAGCTTCTCATCGATGCTGAGATTCGTCGCCCCTCCGAGTTCTTCGAGAAACGCGACCAAAGCCATCGCAGTTTGACGACGAACGGCATCGTCGTTCGCCATCACGAATACGCTTACGGGCTCGAGTCCAGGCGGACCATCGACCTTCGCCTCAAAAATGAGCTCCACCTCGCGCGGCAAGCGAATAAGCGGCTTCAGATGAGCCATCCACGCCGCCGATGTCATCGTCTTTCGCGTAAGTTCAAGGTGTACGGTGATGACTGCCTCATTCTCCGTCGACCCGTATTTTCGATCGAATGCCTCGGAATCCATATGGCCGATTCTCGTAGTAATCGCGAGTAGATCCTCGCCCATCAGCGGCGGGATCTGCGACTGCACAACATTGGCGACGGCTTCGGTTTGCTCGATCGGTGTACCCGGTGGCATGCGAAGCTTTAAAGAGAAACCTGGCGAAGACTCCTGAGGGAAAAATTCAAATTCCATTTGCGGAACGATGAAGATAACTACCGCAAGGAATAGCGCCGCGAATGCACCAATCACGCGGCCACGGCGGGGCAAGGTACTATGCAGCGCGCGACGGTATCTCTCTTCGAGCTGCAACACGAATTTCCGCTTCGGCCGCGGCTGCGCATCACTCCTAACCATAGACATATGCGCGGGTAGGATAAAAAAGCTCTCTAGCAGCGAGAGCGCGAGCGCGATGCAAACGACGGCCGGGATTTGCCAAACCATCTTTGAAGGCATACCGCCTATGGCGAGCATGGGTGCGAAGGCGAGGAGTGTAGTCGCAGCAGAAGCGAGCACTGGACGGGCGACCATCACCGTACCGGAGACTGCGGCCTCACCCGGTTTTAATCCTTCTTGTCGGCGCAGCAGTATTTTTTCGGCGACGACGACGGCATCATCGACAAGCATGCCTAACACGATGACGAAGGCAATCGTCGATACGTAGTTGATCGTCATCCCGACCTGCGGCATCACGGCGATCACACCCAGGATGACGAGCGGAACGCCAACGCATACCCAAAGTGCGGCGGAGGGCGCTAAGAAGAGAAACACTATGGCAGCCACCAGGGCGAGGCCCATCATTCCGTTTGTGGCAATCACGTTCAAACGATTCGACATCTCGTAGGAAGAGTCATTTACGATCGTTGTCGTGACGCCCGCAGCCAGATTCAGTTCATCTAAGACCGCGGCGATCGCGTTGCGCGTGTCGATGACGTCCGCGTCGGCTTTCTTGACCGCTATCAAAGAGAGACCCGGTCGACCGTTCGTTCCCGCGATCAGCCCAACGTCTTCGCGCCCGAGCTCCAAGCGAGCAACATCGCGCACTCTAATCGGCGCGTCGCCATCGAAGCGAATGATCGTTTCACCGACCTCGCTCGGATCCTCGTAGCGCCCCCACATAACAATTTGGCGACGATCTCCAGCACTTTCGAGCACGCCGCCCGTATCCGAGACATTGCGGCGCTCAATCGCCTGCACGACATCAAGGATCGTAACTCCGTGGGCCTGAGCAGCAGCGGGATCGACGAGTACACGTAGCTCAGGATCCGGCAGGCCGACTCTAATGACTTCGCCGACAGAGTCGATGCGCAGCACGGCCCGTTCAATGAGGCGTGCCGCGTCGGGCAAGAGCCCCTCTTCGCCAGAGATCGCGATCTCGAGAATCGGCTGTTTCGAGGGATCCATCAAAAAGACGCGTGGATCGTCTCGCATATCCGCGGGGAAGTCATTGATCCCGTCGATCGCATTCCGGATCTCGCGTTCCTTCTCGAGAATATCTTCATCCGGCGTGTCGTCGTTTAGCTTGACGGTGGTGACGGATCGGTTGTCCGTGATGATCGTTGTGAAGCTCTCGAGACCGTCAACCTCGCGAAGTTCGTCTTCGATAGGGATTGAGATTTTTGTCTCAACATCCTTCGCCGCCGCGCCAGGAAGCGATGCAGAGACGAGATACACAGGCAGCGTCGCCTCAGGAAAACCTGCGACGTTCGTGCGCATGAGAGCAAGCAAACCGAGCACGACAACTGCCGCTGTCAGCACATTAACGAGAAGATGCCTTTCTACGAAAAAACGAATAATTTTTTCCATCGTTTATTGCTCCCCGTCAATCACGACGACCGATCCTTCGCCTAACGCGAATTGCCCGTCCCAAATCACGCGGTCACCCTCTGCGAGGCCATCAAGAATTTCGACCCATTCGCCATGGATGCGGCCGGTGCGTACGCGCCGGACCTCTGCTCGGTTCTCTCCCCCGGAAGCGCTGACTATGAATACCTCCGAATATCCGTTGCTACGCAAGAGCGCGGCTCGCCGCGCGATCAGCGTCGGTCGCTCATCCGCGTCCAACAATTCGATGCGTGCGACGAGGCCGTCGCGCATCTTGCCTGCGGGATCATCCATCCACAACTCGATTCCGTAGGTGCCGTCACCACTCGAGGCAACACGGGCGACACTTTGAAGAGTCGCCTCGAACACCTCGCCGCCGAGATCTGCAAAACTCACATTCGCCTTAGTTCCAGAGACGAGACGAGCTGTTTCTTTTGCCGTGACGCCACCGAATATGCGAACCCGAGAGAGATCGACAAGCTTGGCTACCGGTGTCCCCGGTGCCACAAAGTCCCCAACATTCACTTCAATCGAATCCACCGTGCCGTCGAAGGGGGCGGCAATCTGCGTATCTTCGAGATTGCGCTTCGCCGTATCACGAGCCACTTCAGCCAACAGAACCTCATCCCTCGCCCTATCCACAGCAAGTGTGAGATCGTCGTGTTGCTGACTACTAATTGCCTTCTGCTTCATCAACTGATCGCCCCGAGCAAGTTCGCGCTCCGCATGCCGAAGCACCGTGCGCGCTGCCCCCAGTGAGGCAGTCGTCCGTCGCACCTCAAGCTCAAACCGTGAAGACTCGAGCGCAACGATCACGCCCCCCGCTTTCACCTCAGCTCCAGGCTCAAGCTTTCGCGCGAGAACTCGCCCCTGTGTCTCAGCAGTAATTGTCGCCTTGTGGAACGCGCGAACGGTCCCTGTCACGGCCTCATCCGCAGCAAAAGGCTCGAGCCGCACGGGATCCACCCTCACACGCAATCGGACCGGCGGAAGTGGCGATGCCGAAGTAAGGTCGTCGCCTCCGTTCGCGTCGTCTCCGCCGGAGCATCCGAATGAGAATGCCGTAACAAGCGACAGAGCAAATAACATCACTCTACGGCTAGCGACCAACCTGCGGCGCGTCGTGAATGAGTAGTTAGGCGTGGCCTTCGCCCTTACGAACGGGGTCATCATTCTTCCTCCGTATGGGCGCGGAGTGCGTTGGAGAGTAGCTTCTGATTATGAGCGATCAGCCGATCGGGGAATTCATCATCGAGCTCAAGTCCAAGTCGATCTCCAACGAGTGGGAGCATCAAAAAGGGAAAACCGGTGAGGCTCGCGATAGTCATAGCCAGCATGCGGGGATCGTAATCGGATCGGATTTCATGCCGCTCTTGTTCCTGCTCAATCCAGTCCACCATCATTTGCAGTGGGCCCTTCGCGACCGCGTTGCTGACAAATTCCTGCATGGGCGAGCCGTTGCGCGCTAAAACCTCGCGCATCACGAGTTTCGGCAGCCACGGATCCGCGGCGATCGCCTTCACCTGAATCGCAACGAGATCATCGATTCGGTCGCGGCCGCTTCGCAGAGGGTCGGCCATCACGGCTGCGACTTTCTCGGAGATCCGTTCGAAGGCGCGTCCGAACATCGCCTCGTAGAGACCGTCTCGGTCCCCGAAGTAGTACGAGATCATGGCGGGGCTCACTTCGGCGCGAGTGGCAATTTCCCGAAGCCCGCAGGCTTCGAATCCTTGCTCAACGGCGAGCTCAGTAGCTGCATCGAGCAGGCGCTCGCGGACGTCAGCTTTTTCGCTCTCGGATTGACGAGGGCGTCCAGGGCCTCGGGGGGTCGGAGTCTGAGTATCAATGTTCATGGCGGCTAAAATTAATCAAACGTTTGATTAATTCAAGACCGAGAGTGAAATCGATTGCAGAACTGCTTCAGCACGCCCATGCCTCTTGCGACTCGCCGCTGAACGCACTCACCGCAGGCGGAAGCTGAGAATCGGCAGGCTCGCTGAGAGCACAGGGGACTCCGCGACGCAGCGTCGCAGCCCCGCCCCCGTCAAATCGCCGTTCGCTGCGACCAAAACTTGGTTGTCGTAGTCCTCGGTCTCGATCGAGACGATTCGGTCAAAATGCTCACGCATGGTGCGCGCCACGCGATTGTGCTCGTCGAGCGTATTGCTCACGAACACGCCACCCGGCGCGAGGAGTCGAAAAGCCAGCTCATGAATCGGCTCCGGAATCCAATCCGGTTTACGAACGTCATCGCCCTTTCCGATGAACACGTCCTCAAGGATCACGTCGTAGCGACCCTTCGAGGGAGACTGCGCTTCGATCCATACCTTCGCGTCCGCGATCTCGATATCGAGGCCGAGGGGATCCAAATCGAGGTGGGCTCGTGCAAGCCGGATCACGTCGGAGTCCAGCTCGATGCCTTTGATCTCGGCATCCGGAGCGAGCGTCCTAGCGATCCGCGCTACAGAGCCCCCCCCGAGCCCCAGACACAGAATTCGTCGACGTCGCTTCGGCGGTAGCCAAAGAATCGGAGCGGCGATCGCGTCCCAAACACAATGCGTTGCGATCTCGCCCGGGCGATAGAAAGAGGCGAAGGTTTCGTCGACAACAAGAGTTCGAGTCTCTCCGTCATCGTCGACCCGTACGCGTGGCCTTTCCTCGCGCCCGCGCCCGCCATACGATCTCGCCATGTCGACCCCCCTTTTCGACGGCTTGCCGCCGACCGATGCAAAGAATGCCACGAACGAGCGGGTGGTGCGCGTGGCTTTGCCGGTGCCGCTCGACCGACTCTTTGATTATCGCGTCCTTCCGAGCCACGAAGCGCTCGTCGAACCAGGCTCCCGCGTTCGTGTGAACTTCGGCGGCCAGCCCCTGATCGGTGTCGTTGTCCCCAGCGATTGGGTCACCGAAGAAGACACTGCATCCGCGAACCCGAACAGATCCCTGGCCGATATCGAAAGCGTGATCGATGAAGAGCCGGTTGTCGGGTCAGACATGCTTGAACTCCTGCGGGTGGCCTCTCGCGACATCTATACCCCGATTGGGCTCGCGCTCGCCCATGCGCTTCCTCCCGGCTCAACACCGCGATTGGCCCGTCCCTGGGCTCTCACAGCTCGCGGGGAGAGAGCGATCGCGGAGGGAGCGATCGACGAACGTGCCATGGGTGGAACCGCGCGCCCAATCCTCGAACGACTCGCCCTCAAGCCTCTAACAATGCATGCGCTCACCAAGGCGCTTCCGCGAGTTGACCTCGAGAACCGGCTGAGAGCGCTGGCCGAGGACGGGCTCGTTGAACGACGCGTCGAAGTGCGGCGGGCGAAGGCGCGTATCCCTATGGAGCGGATGGTTCGAGTGGCCCTCGACGTAGATGTCGAATTCGCGGCGACGGAAACCCTTGTGCGCGCCAAGAAACAAGCTGCTCTTTTGCGACGAATAGCAGAGCTTCCGTCCGGCGTTGAAACCCGACGCCTAACAGCTGAGGACCCAAACGCCGGATCTCTCCTGCGCAGCCTGCAAAAACGTAATTTGGTTGCGTTCTCAGAACGTCCTCGCCTTGGCCAAGTCGAGTCGATCCTAGATGGTGGCGGCGAAGTCGAGCTGACCGACGACCAAAGAGACGCCCTCGTTCCCCTTCGGGATTCGATCAAGCGGCAGGTTCACGAGAGCTTCCTACTCCATGGCGTGACGGGTAGTGGCAAGACGGAAGTCTATCTCCGCGCAATCGCTGAGGCCCTCGAAGCGGGACAGCAGGCGCTTGTGTTAGTTCCCGAAATTACGCTGACGCATCAATTGCTTGCTCGAGTGCGCGCACGCTTCGGCGACGAAGTCGCAGTCCTACATAGTGGCCTCAAGCCCGGCGACCGGCTCGCACAATGGGAGCGTCTTCGCACAGGTGAAACCCGCATCGCCGTCGGCGCCCGCTCTGCCCTATTCGCCCCCCTCGAGTCCTTGGGCCTCATCGTCATCGACGAGGAACACGACGGTGCGTACAAGAACGAAGAAGGCTTCCGCTATCACGCCATCGACCTCGCGACGCGACGCGCGGTGCAGGCCGGCTGCCCCATCATCCTAGGCTCTGCGACGCCTTCACTCGAGACCCGATTTCAGTCCGATAAGGGCAAAATCCGCCGACTTTCACTCCCACGGCGTGTTGGCGGGCGCCCGCTCCCGGCAGTTCAGATCGTCGATCTCGGCAAGGAGAAGGACAAGAATTACCGCGGACGAAAGATGATTCTCTCGCGGCCCATGCGGGCGGCGATCGAACAAACAATTTCAGACGGCGGACAGACCATCCTCTTCTTGAATCGCCGGGGCTTCTCGACGCGGATATTCTGTTTCCAGTGCGGGCACGCCGAGAGATGCGATGACTGCGATGTCGCGCTCGTGTTCCACGCGTCCGACCACCAACTCCGCTGCCACTATTGCGACCTCATGCGCGACCCGCCGGAAAAATGCAACGGCTGCGGCGACCCCGAGACGGCTTTGTTAGGTGTCGGGACGGAACGTCTTGAGGAGGAAGTCCAGGGACTCTTTCCCGGCGCACGAACCATGCGGCTCGATCGAGATGTCGCAGGCAAACGCGGCTACACAGAGTCCGTCCTCAAAGCGTTAAAAGACGAAGAAGTCGACATCGTCATCGGCACACAAATGGTCGCCAAGGGACACGATTTCCCCGGCGTCCAAATGGTCGGCGTCGTCGCCGCCGATATCGGCCTACATCTCCCTGACTTCCGGTCCGCAGAACGCACTTTCCAACTCCTGACCCAGGTTGCCGGCCGCGCCGGACGAGCCTCGCGGCCGGGACGCGTCGTCGTGCAGACTTTCGTGCCGGACCACTACGCCCTCGCCCCGGTCGGGAGCCACGACTTCGAAGGCTTTTACCGGGAGGAAATCGGACATAGGGAGGCCCTCGGCTACCCGCCCTTCGGCCAACTCACCCGCATCGTCGTCCACGCCGAAGAAGAAGAGCATGCTCGCAAGAGCATCGAGGCGGTCGCGCGCGCGGCGCAGGCCATGATCCCGAAGGGCGCACGGCTCGAGGTGCTCGGCCCGGCTCCCGCTCCGCTCGCACGTCTGCGCGGGCGCTACCGATTTATGTGTCTGATCAAGGGCGATGATCAGGAGGCGCTCGATCGCGCTTCAAAGGCGGCGCTCGCCGTGGGACGCCGTCTGCCTAAGGAAGTCCAGATGGCTCTCGACGCACGTCCCGTCAACATGCTATAAAAACCGCGATTTCGCTGGGGAACCGGCTAGTTAAGCGAGCCGGACCGGGACACGCTCCCAATTCGCCCACCCACTTCCGGCGGGTCACGCCCCTCCCGGCGGTCCTTTCGGCTTTCCTTTTTCTACGCATCCTTCTGCGCTTCATTTCTGCGACCCCTTTCCGCGACCAAGGCAGACGAACCCAAGCGGCCAAAACCGCTTCGCCTTACCGCCCGTTTGCGAGACCGATTTATGGCCCTTCGAGAAGTTCTCCATTTCCCCGACCCCCGCCTCAAGTTGGTTTCCGAACCGATCACGGAAGTGACCGACGAGATCCGCGAGCTCGCCCGCGACATGATCGAAGTCATGTACGACGAGCCGGGCATCGGCCTCGCCGCGCCCCAGGTTGGCGCCTCGGTCCGCATGTTCGTAATCGACACCGAGTGGAGCGACGAAGAAATAGGCAAACACCCGAGCGTGATCATCAATCCCGAGATCAGCGACCGCGAAGGCCGCATCACTTGGGACGAGGGATGTCTGTCTGTTCCGAACTACGACGCGACCGTTGAGCGCGACGCAAAGATCACTTTGCGCGGACAAGACTTGGACGGCAATACCATCGAAGAGCAAGCCGAAGGTCTGCGTGCCGTCTGTATCCAGCATGAAGTGGACCACCTCGACGGCATCCTCTTCATCGACCGTATTAGTCGCCTAAAGCGCGGCCTCTACATCAAGAAGCGCAAGAAGCAGCTCGCCGAAGAGCGAGAGTAAGTCGTGGCCCGCGCGGATGCGCTGCGCATTATTTTCTTCGGCACGCCGGAGATTGCTGTCCCCACGCTCGAGGCCCTGATTGCAGGCCCCCACGAAGTCGTAGGCGTGGTCTCGCAACCCGACCGCGGCCGGGGTCGCGGCCGCAAGCTCTCGCCTTCACCCATTTCCGAAGTCGCACTCCGAGAAGAGATCCCTTTGATTCGCCCCGAGAAAGTCGGCGATCCAGAAGCCGTTGCAGCCCTCGCTACACTTCAACCCGACCTCGGCGTCGTCGTCGCTTTCGGACAGTTCATCCCCAAGAAGGTCCGCGAGATGCCAACCGCGGGGTATCTCATTAACGCCCATGCGAGCCTACTCCCCAAATACCGCGGTGCTGCTCCGATTGCCCGGGCGATTCTCGACGCCGAGACCGAGACCGGCGTTTCCGTCATGCGCGTCGAAAAGGAAATGGATGCAGGGCCCTTCGCCCTCATGAAGCGGATTCCGATCGGGCCTACTGAGAATGTTGTCGAGCTTTCGGAGCGGATCGCAACCGTTGCCGCAGACGCCATTGGCGAAGCCGTTGAGCAGATTGCTGAGAAGCGAATCACTTGGACGGAGCAGGACGCCGACGCCGTCACCTTCGCGGCCAAGATCGAGAAGAGCGATGCGGTGCTCGACTTGCGCGAGAGTGCGAGAGCTCTCGCAGCACGACTTCATGCCGTCTCTCCGAAGCCCGGCGGCGCGATCACGCTGGAGCGGGGCGACGAGGCGATCGTTCTGAAGATCTCTCGTGCGGAATGGTTCGGCGGGGGCGACGACTCGGGCGCAATTCCCGGAACGGCCGTGTTAGGCAAAGAAGAGGGCGAACCCGACCTTCGAATTATTACCGGCGAAGGCAGCCTCGTCCCTCTCGTGATGCAGCGCCCCGGTGGCAAACCTCTTCCCGTCGCGGATTTCTTGCGCGGATTTGATCTCGCTGAGGGTGAGTGCTTCTCGCTCATCGAAGCGTCGGACAGTGCCGAAACTTCGTATGCCCCCGACGCACATAAAGGATCGGTGAGCGCGTGAGCGACGATAATAACTGCGACGACCAAGACGAAAGCAAGGAACCGGGCGACACGAAGGACAA
Organism: Deltaproteobacteria bacterium UBA4427; assembly: GCA_002390675.1. Taxonomy (GTDB): domain Bacteria; phylum Myxococcota_A; class UBA9160; order UBA9160; family UBA4427; genus UBA4427. The sequence continues at coordinate 4,384 of DGPZ01000190.1, read as the reverse complement.
GGTCAAAG
>DGPZ01000190.1:2276-4314 GCA_002390675.1 Deltaproteobacteria bacterium UBA4427 | reverse complement strand
ACGCGACACGAAGGACAAGGTCAAGAAGAAGGGTGGTCGTAATAAGCGTTGGCCCGGCCGAAGTCAGGGACCTCGCAAGACCGCAGGGCCGACGGCTCCTCGACTGATTGCTATGCGCGTCGTTGAACGCGTACAGCGTGCCGGCGCCTTCGCGGATCTAGCACTTCATAACGCCCTTGTTCAGAGTCATATGCCCGCGGCCGATCGCGGACTCGCCACGGAGCTCGTCTACGGAACACTGCGATGGCGTGGACGGCTTGACTACCTGATCTCTCAGGCACTCGACTCCGACTTCGCAAAGCTCGAGCCTTTAGTAGCGAGTGCATTGCGAATCGGCGCCTATCAGCTCTTTTTCTCGGATCGTATTCCCGCAAACGCGGCGGTCGATGAAGCCGTTCGGTGCGTGCGCGCCATGGGACTCGAGAGAGCGACTGGCCTCGTGAACGCCGTTCTGCGCAAGCTTGCACGCGACGGGAAGGACATCACGTTTCCTTCCCTCGAGACGGATTCCCTTGGGCATCTCATGCATGCGTGCTCGCTACCCGAGTGGCTAGCGACACGATGGCTCGAACAATACGGGGCGGAAGAAGCGGCCTCGCTTGCGATGACGCTTAACGAGCCTGCCCCTGTGACGGTCCGCGTGAATCGATCCCGAACGACGCGTGAGGCGCTGCTGCCCAAGCTTCAGGAACGCTTCCCCGACGCGCGGCTCGGTCTGCATGCGCCGGACGCGATCGTGATTGGACGAAAAGGCGACATCGGACAAGATCCGCTCTTCATTACGGGACGCATGAGTCCTCAGGACGAAGCAAGCCAGCTCGTCGTTGAACTACTCGACCCTCAGCCCGGCGAGCGCATTCTCGATACCTGCGCCGCGCCCGGCACCAAGAGCGCCGCGATCGCGGAACGCCTGAACGGCGAAGGACATGTGCTCGCCCTCGATCGACACGGCAGACGCCTTAGCTTGATTGGCCGCGGCACGCGTCGACTGGGTGTCGGCGGCGTGGCCACCCTCGAACGCGATGCGACGAAGAGCCTCAAGGATCTCGCCGAAGAGAATGGGCCATTTGATCGCATCCTGATCGATGCGCCTTGTTCGGGGCTCGGTTCTCTTAGGCGTAACCCGGACGCTCGCTGGCGACTCCGAGTAGAGGACTTCGCGGCCCTCGCCGAGGTCCAGCGCAAGATTATCGAATCCGCGGCAGATATACTCCGGCCCGGTGGCATCCTCGTCTACTCGACGTGCACCGTTACCCCAGAAGAAAACGAAGCGGTCGTCCGCGGATTCATGGCCACCCGAGCGAATTGGCATATCGCCTCTCGCGAAGAAGCTCCCGAGTGCGTTCGCCCCTTCATGGATGAAGACGGCTACATGCGCGTGCTGCCCCATCTTCAAAAGAATGCCCAAGCCGAAGGGCCCGGTATGGACGGCTTCTTCGCCGTTCGCATCGTACGCAACCTACCCAAAGATTAGTCCCTCAACTCCACCATCTAACTGGAGACCCCATCCATGCACAATGCATCCGAAGCATCCGAAGCATCCGACATCAAGATCGCCCCTTCGATTCTCGCGGCCGACTTCGTCAACATGGCCGCCGAGCTCGCCACGATCGAGAGCGCCGAGCTCGTGCACGTCGACGTGATGGATGGGCACTTCGTGCCGAACCTAACAATCGGCCCGCCGATCGTGGAAGCGATTAAGGCCGTCGCGAAGAGCCCCCTTGACGTGCATCTCATGATCGAATCGCCGGAGACCTATCTCGAGCTCTACATCGACTCCGGCGCCGATATCCTGGGCGTCCACGCCGAAGTCTGCCCGCACCTCCATGGCACGCTCGGCGAGATTCGAAAAATCGGTGCACGTAAAGTCGAGGAAGGTCTGCGAACCGAACCCGTGAAGTCCTGCGCCGTCCTCAATCCCTCGACGCCTGCGGACGTCCTGGAATACTGCCTCGACGAGGTCGACCAGATCCTTGTCATGACCGTGAACCCCGGCTTCGGCGGCCAGAGCTTTATCGAAGCCATGCTCCCGAAGATC
>DGPZ01000190.1:0-2230 GCA_002390675.1 Deltaproteobacteria bacterium UBA4427 | reverse complement strand
GGCGTCAAAGTCTCGAACATCGCCTCGGCCGCTTCTGCCGGCGCGAACGTCTTCGTCGCCGGCACCTCAGTGTTCGGTGAGAAGGACCGAAAGCTCGCCATCGAAGCCCTCCATAAGGCCGCCCGCGGCCAGGGTTGAAGGATACTCCGCAAAGGGATTTTCGCGGTCCTGCTGAAATGAGCCTCAGGACCACCAGAGCTGCGAAAAGCAGCTCTTTTGCGCTTGAGCGAGAAGGCGGAGCCCGTATACTCCGGCGCTCGGTCGGGGCGTGGCGCAGCTTGGTAGCGCGCTTCGTTCGGGACGAAGAGGTCGCTGGTTCAAATCCAGTCGCCCCGACCATCTTGCGCAGTGAAATCAAGCACTTGGAGCGTCGTCTATTTGCTTGGGGGGTCACATGGGGATAGCCTGATCCCATGAACCACCCACACCGACGACTTGGCTGGATTGCGTCCAAAGGCAGCGACCGCTTTGAGATCGACCTGCGCGAACACGGCAAGATCACGTCTCTCGACGGCGTGACCTTTCGCGGCAACGATGGGCGCGTGCTGGCCGCTGGCATTCTTCGAGCCATTGAGTCAGCCGTCAGCCGTGGCGAGCCCGTCGCTGAAGTCGTCGATCGGTATCGCCCGCGCTCGAAGCGAGCTGAAGTCGTCCGTGCCTTCGGTCGGTTCTGCGATCACATTGACGAGCTCGTTGCAGCCGGCGACCGCAGCCAGCGCACCGCAAGCGAGTATCGGCGGATCGAACGCAGCGAAATCGGCTGGTGGAAGTCACGCAACATCGACGACATCAAATACGCTGCGCTTGAAGACTGGGATCGTGACCTAGCAAAGCGCGGGCTCGCTCCAAAGTCGCGCAAGAATTATCTGGGCGCGCTGCGAGCTGCGTGCGTCTGGCTTGTTAGGCGTGGCGAGATGAAAGCCGTGCCGCCCTTCCCCATCGTTGCCGTGCCTGACGTGCTGCCGACGATCATCCCGCGAGCAACTGCTGACGAGATCATCGAGCTAATCGAAGAACCGATGCGCGGGCCGTTCATCCTTGCCAGCCGCATGGGCTTGCGACCTGGCGAAGTGCGTGCGCTCGATGTCGCTGACGTGGATCGCTCACGCGAACCGTGGCGGCTGCGAGTAACGAAAGCGGTGCAAGGCTCGAATTCTGATTCACCGATCGGGCCGACGAAGAACCGAAGCGAACGCATCTTGCCGATTCATCCTGACGTGCGTGCATGGCTTGAGCGGCATGTCGATTGGGCTGGGCGGCTGACCCGTGCGCCGCTGTTCGTGTTGCCGCGCTCGGGCAAGCGATGGAGTCACGGTGCCTTCTACAAACGTTGGGCCAAGGCACGCGCTGGAATCACCGACGCTTCGCTGTATCAAGGCACAAAGCATTCCTTCGCAAGCGATGCGCTCGAAGCCGGCATCGGCATGGAACACATCCGCAAGATGCTCGGGCATTCAGATCCGCGCTCGACGGAACGCTATGCGCGGCTGAGCGATGAGAGTTTGGAAGTCTTCACGCGGCGGTGACCGTTATTCATCGAAACTGGATTAGACGAGGAGCGCATCACTCCGAATCACATTCTCCCAAAAGAGTTCTCAGCCTTTCGAAATGATCTTGGCTTGCGAAGCGACCATCGCGACGTCGATACCCTGCGCCTCGGCAATCGCGCGCACCATCTCAAGCTGGTTCGAGATCAGCTTGTCGATCGTGCCGACCTGTACGCCTAGCATCGCCGTCTCGACAAATTCATCAAGCGCCTTTGAGCCGATGCTGTTGCGAAGCATCTGCCAACGGCGGTCTGTTTTTTGGCCGCCGTAGACGGGGTGCAGCTCGAACAAATCGCTGATGCTCATGTCGAGAGCGCCGCAGATTGCGCTGACCGTTTCAAGCCGCGTGCCTTGGTCGGCTTCTGGATCTAGAAAAGCGCTGAGCGTTTGCTGTCGAACGCCGAGTCGGAACGCGAGCTGCCGCGTTGACATGCCCCAGGCGTTCCGCAGATCGACAAGCACGCCGCGCAGCACGTCGTTCAGGTCGGGGCCGTCGAGTCCGCAGCCGATGATGTCCGCATCCACGTCCAGGCGTCGATCAAAGCTGAATCAGACCGGAATCAGCCGGGACTCTTCTAGCTCCCCAGGAGATCGATTTGGCTTTTGATTTCGGACGGAACAGTGAATGAGCCGCGCCCTGGTCGAGGACCAGCTCTCGCTCGACGCTGCCGGTATCCCTCATC
>DGPZ01000184.1 GCA_002390675.1 Deltaproteobacteria bacterium UBA4427 | reverse complement strand
GAGGTCGAAAAGCCAGGGGCCCTGCGGCAGGTTGACGGAGAAATATTCAGACCCAACGCCTCGGACGCCCCGACGCCTATGGTATTTGAATCGCGTGCCGCGAATCGCATCCAGGCTCCCGTCAGTTCCCCAGTACTGGACCCATCGCTCGGGCGGCTCATCCTCGTCGAAGAGATGGGGCCCCACGTCTGAACCGTCGAGGATCCGGTCGTTTGGAGCGGGAAGACCCAAGAGGGCGAGGAGCGTTGGGACGAGATCCACGCCCACCACGGGGGCATCGCTCTCGCGGCCGGGCGCGATACGCGCGGGCCAATGGGCAATAAAAGGTACGCGCATACCGCCTTCCCAGGTTTGGGTTTTGCGTCCGCGAACGGGGCCGGGATTGCCTTCGTACCAGGGACCGTTGTCGCTCGTGATCAAAATCAAAGTGTCCTCGAGTTCGCCACGGCGTTCGAGCAGGGTAACGATCGCACCCACTGTGTCGTCGAGCCCTTCGATGACGTCTCCGTAGAGCCCTGCTTTGGAACGGCCAAGGTCGGCATCCGGAGCGAAGAGCGGAATGTGCGGGAAGTTATGAGCCACGTAGAGAAAGAAGGGGCCTTCACGATCTTGGTCGATGAAGTCGAGGGCTGCCGCTTCGTATACTTCTTTCATCTTGGTTTGATCAAAGGGCGCCTCGTGGATAATTTTATCTTCGTCGTAGATCGCAAAGGGCGTCATGTCGTTGCTGTAGAGTGCGCCGATATAATGGTCGTGCCCACGGTCCATCGGCCTAGACGGCGACTGGTCTCCGAGGTGCCATTTGCCAACCATGCCCGTTTGATACCCCGTCGCCTGCAGGATTTCGGAAAGCATTATTTCCTCAGCTGGGAGGCGCGTCGCGAGCGTGCCTTGGGCGCGCATTGAGAGCTCAACGGGGTCGCCCGTTGGAAAGGCAACGATGTTCAGTCCAGCTCGTGGCGCGTAACGTCCTGTAAGCAGAGCGGCCCGAGAAGAGGTGCAGACGGGAGACGGTGCATAGTAGTTGTTGAGACGAAGGCCGCCTGCGGCGAGGGCATCGATTCGGGGCGTGGCGATGGATTGCGATCCGTAGCTGCTGAGGTCTCCGTAGCCGAGGTCATCGAAGAGCAGCACTATGATGTTAGGTCGATCGAGCTGGGACGTCTGCTGCACCGCGATGGCTTCGAGATAATCCCGCTTTGCTTCTAGATGATCGGCATCGTCAGCGGATTCGTAGGTGATGATTCGCACGCCGCTGATCACGGCGACAAACAGAACGGCCAAGAGAGCCACAAGTGCGATGCTCCCGAGGATGCGAACAAACAGTCGGACTGCGTTCACGACCGCCCTCCGCACGATTTGCCTTCGACGCCTGAGGCCCATACGACGGCATTCTCAAGGAGACGCTGCATATAGTCCTGAGCATAGGCATCACCCCAATGCCCCATCGCGGAGTAGACGGCGCGACCACGACCGACGCAGCGACTCCATACGATCGGATGATCCGTCATGCGGATATCGACTTCATTGCCGAAGGCTTTGATCCAAGGCGAATATGAAGATTCGTCGACCGTGAGGAGGACGTCGAAGCCTGCTTCGCGGGCGCCGCGATCCCAGGAGTACCACTCCTCTTCATGCTGAAATTCTGTTGGAAGGCCGCGAGTGATCGGGTGGGAGGTCGCTTCAACGATGACTCGGGCCGCTTGCGTTTGCGGTCCAAGAATATGGCCGAGATAGGTTCCCGTCATGAGATTCTCCGCATACCAATCCCAGAGCTCATGGGATCCGTCGCCAGCAGCATGAATGCCCAACCAACCGCCGCCTGCTTCAAGCCAAGCGCGGAAGGCTTCATCTTGTGCGTCGCTTGCATGATTCCCGCTCGCACTNNAAGACGGCCCATCCTTGTTTCGCACCGATCTCGTCGAAGAGCGCGTGTGACGCGCTGATGCCTTCTGTGTGTCGAAATGAATTGGTCTTGGTGTAGATCGCGACCCGTAATGTGGCTCCCTCGCCGAAATCTGCGGTGAGCTCCGGTGCTTCGGTTTCGTATGAATCGCTTGGAAAAACGATCCCCCATGCGCCGATCCACCAAAGCCCTACGCCGCTGATGACAACGACGAGCAGGAGCAGAATTGCTAGGCCAGCCAGGATTTTCTTGAGTCTCGACATGCACGGCTCCCTCATTTCGCGCGGGTACCAGAACGATAAGGCAAATGGGCAGTGTCAGCGAAGCTGGTTCCGGATGCACGGATCGCTACCGTAACCGTTTGAAACAAAGAGTGGGAGCGATATGAGCGATCTGGTTCACGCAGCGATCAGTGAAAATGCTGAGCGGCGAATTGTCTGGGCAATTGCGGTAATCGGTTTAGCGGCAAGTCTGATGTTATTGGCGGGCTGCAGCGGCGGCGGCGTTGATTCGGACGGAATCGCAGCGGCTCACGATCGTGCCGGAAGCGCTGAGCGCGAATGGCGTACGTATTTGGGTGATCTCTCTTCTAGCCAAACCTCTCCGCTCGCTGAAATCAATCGAAGTAATGTCGCGTCTCTCAGAGTCGCCTGGACCTACCATTCAGGGGCGCCGGAAGGCGTTGGCCTCCAGATGCAGGTCAACCCACTTGTGATCGACGGCGTTCTCTACGGAAGCTCGCCTAATCTCACACTCTTCGCGCTGGATGCGTCGACTGGTAAAGAACTCTGGCGTTTTGATCCCGGAACAGGTTCATGGGCGGCCAGCGCGAGCCGTGGACTGGCGTACTGGAATGGGGGCAGCGAGCGCAGACTCTTTTTCGGGGCCCGAAGTTTTCTATACGCAATCGAGGCGGATACAGGGCGAGTCGCGACGGACTTCGGGGAGGACGGGCGAATCGATTTGCGCGAGGGACTCGGGCGAGATCTCGCAGCCGACGTGATGGGTGTGACGGTGACGACGCCGGCCACTATTTTTGAAAATCTCATTTTAATTGGTGGACGTGTCAACGAGATGGAAGGAGCGGCACCGGGGCATGTTCGTGCATTCGATGCGCAGACCGGAGCTCTTGTCTGGACCTTCCGCACAATTCCCTCGCCAGGCGAAGACGGCTACGAGACATGGCCTACTGATGCATGGCAGACGGCAGGCGGCGCGAACGCGTGGGCCGGAATCACGGTCGATGCGGAGCGCGGGTTGGCTTTTGTTCCTACCGGTTCCGCCACGCCAGACTTTTACGGGGCCGACCGCCTCGGAGATAACCTTTATGCGAATAGCTTAGTGGCTCTCGACGCACGAACCGGTGAGCGCGTTTGGCATAGGCAACTCGTTCGACACGACCTTTGGGATCGTGATCTGCCTTCGCCGCCGAACTTGATCGAGCTCGAACGCGACGGCGAATTTGTGCCTGCGGTCGCGCAGGTCACAAAGACCGGAGACACATTTGTGTTTCATCGGGAGACAGGCGAATCGCTTTTCCCACTGCGGGAAGAGCCCGTCGCTCCGAGTGAAATCGACGGCGAAGTGGCGGCGCCTTCGCAACCGATTCCGGTTCTACCGCGTCCATTCGTAAGGCAGACATTTGATGAGAGTCTCGTGAGCGACCGTTCGCCGGAAATTGCCGCCGCGATTCGTGGGCGAGTAAAAGAGATGAAACACGGGGCACTTTATATTCCGCCGAGCGTGGAAGGTACGGTCATGGTGCCTGGAACGGACGGCGGTGCGGAATGGGGAGGGGCGGCTTGGGATGCATCTACCCAGACGCTTTTCGTGAACGCGAATCAGGTCGCCTCGATTCTGCAAGTTGTCGAGATCGCAGGCGAGGGGGAGTTGCTCGACACGGCCTATTTGGGACTTTGTGCGAGCTGCCATGGCTTGGATCTCAAAGGCGACGGCGCGACGATCCCATCTCTGTTAGGCGTGAAAGACCGAATGGGGTTCTTTGAGTTCCATCGCATCCTTCGCGATGGTCGCGGCCGCATGCCCGCGGTCGGCGCCATATTGCCTTGGTACCAGAGGTATCCAGTGGCCTCGATGCTTTACGATTTGGAAGAGGGTGACGCACCGATTCATTGGGCCGAGCGTGAAGGCGAATCCCATTTCGCGAATGCGGGATACCAGAACCTGCGTGACGTGGACGGCCTGCCCGGGACAAAGCCGCCGTGGGGAACGCTGACCGCTATCGATCTCCAAACGGGAGAACATAGATGGCAGATTCCGCTAGGCGACTATCCTGAAGTTCTTGAGGCGGGCGAGAGCGGCCTCGGTGCAGAAAATTACGGCGGGCCGGTCGTGACAGCAGGCGGCTTGCTATTCATCGCGGCGACGCCGGACCGAAAAATTCGCGCCTTCGACAAAGAAACCGGAGCGCTTCTATGGGAAGACGAGCTGCCCTTTGCTGGACACGCGACCCCGTCGGTCTACGAGGCGGCGGGACGACAGTATGTAGTCGTTGCGGCGGGCGGTGGGAAGTTCGGGCAGGAATCAGGAGATGCATACGTTGCATACGCGATCCCCAAGTCCAGAGATGCGGGGAACTAAGAAGCTCCGTAGCGCCAGCGGAAGGTTCGCCGGGATGATCACGGAGCGCGATCGCATCGCGGTGTTAGCCACGCCTCAGCTTCGCTCGTCGCGAAAGCGCTTCGTCTTCGGACTTGTCTTGATTTCGGTGAGCTCGTCGAGGCTCCCGAGCACTCCGACTTCGACACGGATCTTCACACCGATCTTTTCCTTGAGTAGGGTTTCTAGCTCCGTCGCGATCGTGGCAAAATCGCCGGCGTCCGCGGTGGTGGTCACGGCGACGATCATTTCGTCGCGATGTCCCTCGCGGATGGCACGCACGAAATAGTCTTCAGTGGTCTGCTCGTGGGTGATTACGATCTCGCCGAGTGCTTCGGGCCAGACGTTGACACCACGAAGTTTTACCATGTTGTCGCCTCGGCCAGAGAACGGAGCCATTCGACGAAGCCAGCTCCCGCAGGCGCATTGTTCCGGTGGATACAGGTAGGATAAATCCATGATGTTGTATCGGAACTGTGGACTGCCGGTTTTGTATAGCTCTGTCACGACGAGGCAGCCGAGTTCTCCGTCGGGAAGGGGCTCGCCCGTGTCCGTGTCGACGACCTGAACTATGAACGCGTCTTCTTGAATGTGAAGTCCCTGGCGCGCCGGGCACTCAGTTGCGATCCACTGAACTTCATGAAAGCCATAGGACGCATAGTTTTCGCCGCCGAAGGTTTCCTCGAGGCTCGCGCGATCGCCAATATTAGGCAGAGCTGTTAGCTGCAGGTCCTTCTTGGGGTCGATCCCCATCTCCCGAGCCTTCTCTGCGAGGCGAAGCAAATAGTCTCCGGTCGTCAAGATTGCTTTTGCGCCATATTGCACGGCGAGTTCAATCTGCCTTTGGCTGCTCGTGACAGTTCCGGTTCCGGTCGTGAGTACAACACAATTGAGCCATTTGTAGAGAGCCTCGTCCATGGAAAACGCGCCGTTATGCGTGGAATAGGCCCAAGCGTTTAGGACCGTATCACCGGGTCGGATGCCTTGTTGATAAAGCGCTCGTGCGGTCAGGATGGCACCGGCTTCTCGGTCCCAGGCTGTATAGAGCGTCGGGCGTGATGTGCCGGTCGTCCCGCCTGACATGAAAACCCGCATGGGTTCCTTAGCCGCGTCTTTTGGGAGCACGCCTTGATAGTCGCCTAATGGCGGGTTGGCTTCGATACTCTTTCGGATGTCGTCCACGGTGTAGAAGGGGACGCGGGATAGGTCGTTTAAAGATGTGATCGAGTTCGGGTCAAAGCCCGCTGCGTCCCAGCGTCTTTTGAAGAACGGAACTTGATAGGCTCGGAGAGCACGATCCTTGAGGCGGGAGAGTTGTTTGCGCTCGATTTCGTCCCGAGATTCGAGATACGTGGAATCGAAATACTCGGGCGGCGGTGGGTAGGACTGGGTGAGTTGGTCATAGTCGACGACTTCGTGTGGACGACGAATTCCTTTGGACATGGTCGAGTGCTCCGCGCGAGATATATGATTCTAGGAATTTGAATTGGATTGGGGCGTGTGCCCGCGGTCGGCCCGAAGAATTAGGCCTGCGTGCTTAATCGAGTGAATAAGTTCCGCGCGTTTCCACCCATGAGGGCAGCGGCTATTTCGGGATCGAGATCGAGGGCCTCGAGTTGGGCGAGGGCGTGTCTGTGTCCGACCGTCGGAAAGCTTGTGCCGAACATCGCCTTGCGCCGGCCCGGGCCTCGGATGAAGTTAACTAGTGAAGCGTGCCAGCGTTTTGGAGGGAGCGATGCCGTACCCAGGTAGACGTTCGGGAATTTGAGTGCCATCGCTACTGCTTCATCGACCCAAGGCCATCCGGTGTGCGAGAGGACGAAATTGACTTGGGGAAAATAAATGGCGGGACGATCGATTCCAATTGGGTGGCCGCATGCACTGGGGAGTCGGCCACCTGAGGTACCCGCTTGCATAACGAAGGGAATGCCTAATTCGTGGGCGAGCGCATAAAAAGGATAGTAGTCGGCATGGTCGAAGGGGAGGTCGAAGCTATGCGTGTGCGTATGTAGCGCGACGATCCAGGGCTTAGTCGCCATTTCCCGCGCGCGGTCGAGGCCTTTGGATCCCTCTCTTGGGTCGACACTCCATTGCCCTACGAATCTTCCCGGATGGGCGGCGCTCATCGCATCCATTTCATCGACCCGCGTGGCAAAACCCTCGTAGTCGGTGATTCCGGCGTGAGCGGGGAGATCGCAGACGGGAAGAATCAGCGATGCCATTCCGATCTCATCCATGCGAGTGACCATTGTCTCGACATCACAGAACGAATCCTGCTCGTCGCGACGAACCTTTATTGGAACTCCCTGGGCTTCGAGCGAAGCATCCCAGAGTGATCGGCGGTCCGGCAGGAATGAGTTTGTCCAGCTGTCGATCATGCCTGTTATTTCGGCCATCGATCGGATTCCTCTCTTTTACGATCGAATATCCGATCGGGCAATAGCCTTGCTTTTTAACGTGCGACTGAATATCTATGATCCCGCTAACGCCGAGATGAACTCCGAAGATTACTCCTGATAACTCTTGTGCGGAACCCCGTAAAACATGGGGCATGTGGCTGATGGTGGACGACATGTCACTCAGTTCGTCACGTCGCGTATGGGGTATAGAAAATCCTGCGTACGTTCACTTAAAGCATGTTGCATAGCCGGGCGAGGACTTGCTCGAAGTGGCCTTTTGGCCTGACTTGCTTCGCTCTCTGATCAGTCCGATTGATTTCGACGAGGTTGTGGTGGACTTGCTTCGAAACGCGGCTGGGTCTCACCGCCGAACACTAAAAGCGTCCCCGTTTAAGAGGGGTAGCGATGCGACTAGGGCGATATAGCAACGTCATTAAAAACGGCCGGTCTCCGCCCTAGGTAAAGGACTGAGCCGGCCGTATTTGATTCGTGCGCGAGGGAAGCAGCGAGTGCGTGTTAGTGAGCGCTTTCCGGCGTGAACTTGACATGCATATGCATCACGCTTCGAACGAGAGCCGACTCGCCGAATTCCGGTCCTCCTGTCGCATAACGCATGTCCGGCGTTCGGCGAAGGATTTCGTTAAGTGCCACCCGGAGTTCCATTCTCGCGAGGTTCGCGCCGAGGCAGAAATGGTTGCCGATGCCAAACGCGAGATGGTGCGGGCTTCGGTTAATGTCAAAGGACTCGGGATTCTCGAATTCCTCGGCGTCACGATTGGCGGAGCCGTAGAGCATCAGCACCCGTTCTCCCTTTTTGATCGGGACGTCTCTGATCTGCGTGTCTTGAGTGGCGGTTCGCTGGAACGACAGGACCGGGGACACCATGCGCAACATTTCTTCCACTGCACTTGGGACGAGCGACGGGTCTTCGCGGAGCTGCTGATAGGCCGCGGGGTTTTCGATGAGGAGCTGCATACCACCAGTGAGTCCGTTTCGGGTGGTCTCGTTTCCGGCGACCATCAATAAGATGCCCATCTTGATGAGCTCGTCGTTGTTCATCACTCGATGATCTAGCTCGCCTTCGAGACCATCTTCTCGAGTTTCGTGCTCGACTAGAATGCCGGAGTCCTTTGCCTGAACCAGGATGCTGATCAGATCATCTTTGGGTTCTTGGCGGCGGCTCTCGATGACCTCCGTGATGTAAAGCATGTATTCCATGGCTGCTTTGCCTGCAGCGGCCGTGATTTCGGGCTTATCGAGATTGCCCTGCGCGCTGATCATGGCATCAGACCATTGGTGGAACCTGTCTCGATCCTCGCGGCGGATTCCGATCATCTCAGCGATCAAAATGAGTGGGAGGGGGACTGCTATGTCTTCAACAAAATCGCATTCGCCCTTGGGAGCGATCCGGTCGAGGGCCTCGTCCGTGATCTGCTGGAATACCTCTTCCCATTTACGAACCATACGAGGCGTGAAGCCGCGGTTGATCAGGCTGCGCATCTCGTTATGTCGCGGTTCGTCTTCGTCGATTAAGCCGATCTTTGCGTTGATACGGCCAGGCAGAACGCCTTCGCCAGAACAAAAGATGTCATTGTTCTTTGAGGCGTGAACGACGTCCGCGAAACGCGTGAGGATATAGACCTCTGTTTTCTCGCTCCAATAGACGGGCGCATTCTCTCGGAGCCATTCCGTCCGCTCTCGCATATCCGCATTCCACGCGGAGGCTTTTGAAAAGTCGATGTCGATATTCGTTTCGTCAAAGGATGTTGTCACAGTGGGGATTCTCTCGATTGGGGGTTTTGACTCTACTGAGTCGGTAAGGGTCGACGTGTCTCTAAATGGAGTAGATCGTGGGCTCATCGTGGCCGAAGCGCGTCGATCGCGAATTCGGTTGCGTCGACAAGACCTTCTTCCACAGGGAAATCGGGGTCGGCGAGCCAGCTCGTGATCGCGGAGTTGAGCATGCCGACGACCATTTGGGTCAGGAAGTCGGCGTCGCGATCGCGTCGTATCTCGCCTTCGATTTGCCCCGCTTTAATCAGCGCAACGAAGGGTGCGAAGAGTCGAGGGAGGTAGGGATGAGGCCCGTCCTGTGTGGCGTCGAGTCTCATCAACTCGAGCAGCGTTTCGCGCGCGGAGCTTCGGTTATGCGAAATGTCTTCGGCGGCGAGTCCCACAAATTGACGTAGCCGGTCGACTGCCGAGCCTGGACGATCGAGGCTATCGACGGTGATCGCGTGGAGGTGGTCAACGACCTCGCCGGTCATCAGAGTGATCAGCGCTTGTTTCGTTTGGAAGTGATTGAAGAAGGTCGCGGGAGCGACATCCGCGACCGCGGCGATCTCGTCCACGGTCGTGGCGTCGAACCCGTTCTTGGCGAAAAGCTCACGGGCCGCGGCGTATATCCTCGTGCGAACCTCAAGCTTGCGGCGCTCGCGGCGGCCGATCGGTTCTGGTGGACTTGCGGGGAGGGGCATGTCATCTCCATCGCCGGCGGATAGCGTGTTGAGCCGAGCTGGAGGCGTCTCTATTGCTAGAGAGCCATATGAACTTGGATAATACTCTAATAATAGAGAAGGCTTCAATTAAAAAGGTAGTAAATATAGTCAGTTAGGGAGTTCTTGCTTGACGCAGATCCGGATCTTAAGAGGGCGGCAAAATTTGCGAACGCGTTCCCGGAGTTGATTGCTGGGGGAGAAGCTTGGCTCCGAGCAAGGAATGTCGCGGGCTGATCGTTGTCGCCGGGCGCGATGTCACACAGAGGCGAAACTTCGGAGCGAAGAGGGCCGCTCCCGACTCAGGCCGGTTGCGGAATACGCCGATTAGACGTCGCAGGAGAACGTCCTATGAACTGCCAAAGTCAGACTGATTTAACCAGGCGCCGACCGCTCGGTCGGAAGCATGCCGCACGATCGTTCGCCTGTTTGATTCTGGGGCTGTTCTTCGTGGTGCCGCTCGCAGTAGCGGCGACTGATGCCGATGAAGAAGACGCCAAGGCCTATTGGCAGACGCGATACCGCGGCTTGCGTGCGGAGGTGGTTCGTCTCCGTGGCGACATCGCTCGGGAACGTGAGCTCTATGCCGACGCGAATCGCCGCAACTATCGCCGCGGCCGCAAACGTCACGCCCATCGCGAAGCGATGATGAAGGCGATGGAAGAGTTAGGCCGCGTAGAAGCGGAACTCGCGACGATCGAGGAAGATGGACGCCGCGAAGGCGCGTTACCCGGCTGGTTTTACGAAATCGATATTGAGCTCGAAGATGCGGGCGATCAGCCGAAAGTGCAGACGACTCCGGATGATGATGGCGGCAACCCGTTCTTCGATGACGATTCGGACGACTAGTTAGTCGTACGATGTTCTATGCGTGGGTGAGTGGTGCTGCTCGCGAATATGCGAGTGAGGTCGGAAATGAGAGCGTGGCGCGCTGGCCGCCTAGAGAGACAGGGCCTGGGGCACGGTCGGGGCTCAGGTTAAGGCGAAGGCGCAGCTTCCTGGGTTTTCTTGATGTAGTCGAGTGCCTTACGCAATTCTGCGTATGCCCCTTCCAGCTCCTCATCACATTTAGGGTCGCATTCCTGGCGCTTTGTTTCGAGCGTTGAAAAGAGCTCGACGGATTCATCGAAGTGCCCAGTCGCCAGAAGCGAGATGCCTAGGAAGCGGTAGGCGGGGTAGTAGTCGTCGTCGAGTTCCAGGACGCGCTGGTATTGGTCTGCCGCGCCTAGGAAATTTTTCATGCACCGATGTGCAGTCGCGGCGACGAAATGAAGTTCTGGATCGTTCTTGATGTGATCCAATACGAATTCAAACTTGGTGGTGGCGGCTCGACATTCGCCTGCGTTTAGATCTCGGATGCCACCGCTATAAGCCTTCTTGAGGTCGAGCAAGCGGACGTTCGTCGCGGACTGCGGAGAAATACCCCAGTCCTGACCGATCGGCCGACGTGGGGTCATGCCCGGAAAGCCACCGAGCTGCGCGAGCGCAGGGCCGGCGACCAGGAGGAGCGAAGCCAAAGCAGCGCAGAGAGTGGCGTTTCGAAGGCCGCGGCCGGGGCGCAGGAAAGCGGACCAGGATAGACAGGGTGTTTCGGGTGTCATCAAGATTTGCTCCAGGTGGAAACCTCGGAGGCAGGATAGCGCGAGGGACTGGTGCCTACGATGGTCCGACCGTGGCTATTGCCGCGCGCGTGGCGGAGCATTTGTAGCGCCAATGCGGGTGAGGGCCGTCGTGAGTGAGTTCGCTTTTGCAGCCGATTCGCTGATCGGTAGGGAGAATACATGATCGGCGATCAATACGATCCGGTCTCCGCCTGAGTTGGAAGGCTATCTTACTATTTCCCGGCCCGTTCCGTCCTTCGCATAACACAGCGAAAAAATATCGCCTAAGTCTTCGTTTCTATATCCGGAGTTCGTCGATCCCGAATGGGGCCGGCCTTGATAGCTCCGGACTAAGAAAATATATTCGCCGATTGATCGGTCCACCTCTCTCGCATGACGAATAACAACACCAGCCCGGTCGCGAGTCCAGTTGCGAAGCCGGGCTCCGGCACGACAATAGTCGCGCCGCTAAACGTCGGAGCGAGGGGTGAAGTGGCGCCTGGCGAAGCAAACGGTCCGGGAGATGTCGAGCTTGCGCTTGTTTGCACGAAAGCCTCCCCCTCTGCCAGCGGCGTAAACGTAAATGTTCCGATCGTTTGTGACCCGCTTACGCCAAAGGGCGGAGTCAGTATTATCCAACCGGCCCCGATCTCCAGAGGCTGCGTGACTTCGCCTGGGTCGGGTCCCGTCAAAAAAACCAGATCCGAATTCGCATTGAACTCAAACGAGTCAAAGCTGAGCCGCGTCGCGTCGTATGTCACCTCTACACCCCCCCCGACAGTGACGTCCGCGAAGTCGATCTTGAGATCAACTGCCACCGAAGGGTCGGCAAGTGCGATCGACTGTGAAAAAGGAGTCAACAGAACGATATTCTGAGCAGCTGCGGCCGGAACCATGAAAATGCAAGCGACGCAAACGATCGCGATTGCAAGCCAGAGACGTGAAAGGAAACAGGTCATTGGTCCTCCTCTCCGCCCACGCACAGGAGCGTCTGCTTCGGCCCGGCGGCAAGGTCGCAGTCCTTCGGTATGCGTGACGAGGCTTCGTTTTCTTGTCTTTCTCTGTCTGTTGATCGGTTGTAGGGAGGGCATCTTCTCGGCCATTAGGTCGCGGGTGCGGCGGTTGTTTTGAGGGTTTTCGTTTCGGGCTCTCTCAAATCCCAGACCTCCATTTCGCAGGTCCAGAAGTGCTGCAAAAAATTCGTTCCACTCGAGCTCGCCGAAAGTCCGGGCCCGTGCCTGGCTCGAGAATCAAATCTGTCAGAGGCCAAGTAGTAAGTACCGCCGACGACTCCGGAATCGGCACGCTGTCCGTCAAGGCGCCCGATCTGCTGACGTTGAGCGGCGTCGCTGCCCGGTGGGCAAGGGCCCGGAGGAGATAAGGGTTCCCCCATTTGAAAGGTCCCTTTTCGTCCTCCTTTATTGAGGAGGGTAGATTGTCAAGGTGGGTCTATATAAATACGGGTCATTACGGCAACGGTACTTCATGACTACCCCTCCCATTTATGTAGCTAAATAGCTACGAAGTCAAGGGTATTATAAAGCACGACATATTTTCAAATGTCGGTGCCAATCCGGGGAGGCCCAGAGATGGTATTGCAGAAACCGACCGGTGAAAAAAGTGACGCTTTTAGCACCCACTTTTTTAAATTTAGTTGCAAAATGCATAGGTGACGCGAGTTATCCCCGCGGGCGAGGCGTAGTTATTTAGACCCAGCTTGGCACAGGTATTGCTCTAGCTCTGTATTCGAAGGTGATTCGTACCCCGATCTTTTATGGCCACTCACCCAGGAAACAGGTAACCCAATGCCCTCTAAAAAATTCTCTCTCTCTCTCTTCGCATCCATTGCGGCGCTCGTAATGTTCAGCGCCTCACAAGCAGCTGCACTTAATTTGATTGAATTGACCCCCACAACTCAGAACGTGACGGTCGGGGACCAGGTTAATATTTCGCTGTCCATGAACTTCGATGATGTCACGACCGGTGGCGGGCTAGAGGTCTCCTACGACAGCCTTGGACTATCCTTTGTGTCCTTCTCCTTCGATCCTGCTTACGGCGGATTCGCTGGATTCGAGATGGCGCCCGCGGATGCCGATTCGGCCAATCCCTTTTCGATCGGCTTCGGCTTCTTTACGGCGGGGCCTCCATACGGTGTTTCTGGCCAGAACGTGATAGGAACGCTCGTCTTCGAAGCTCTTGCGGCGGGAGTCGGTACGACTTCGACAGTTTCAACGAGCGCCAGCAACCTTATTCCAGGTCCTTTCTATGGTCCGGCGGATTCGAACCCACTCGTTGTCACGTACGGTTCGGCGCAGGTACTGGTCTCAAGTTCTGCTCCGATTCCGGAGCCTTCCACCGCGCTGCTTCTCTTGGTTGGGCTGACGGGCTTGTCTGCCTTCCCGAATTGGGTGAATCGCTCCAAGAACAAGTGAGCCGAGATTGTTCGCGGA